>CAZAHS010000146.1:0-6162 GCA_964484855.1 uncultured Sphingomonadaceae bacterium
GTCCAGACGGCGGTGATTGGCCGTTCTTGAAAGGCTTGGGGCTGGGCGCACCCGCCACCCCGCAAGGAGCGCTTTATGCGATCCCTACGGACAATGGTTGGCACCCGGCGCTTATCCTTACCCAAGCGCGATACTCCACCGTAGTCCACGGCATGATCCATGAGGCATCTTACGTCGACATGGGGCCAGTCGATGAATTTGAGGGGGAGAGCTACACCCGCCAAGCGGTGCCGGTCGATGGCTGGGACGGTTATGGGGACACCACTGCCGATGCCTACATCTGGACCGATGATCTGCCAGAGGGCGCGGAGCCTATTGCGAGTGGGAACTTTGCGCAGTGGCTCCAAGAAACGGGGCGCCCAAGGTATTGTGAAGGAGCCTATTCGGGCGAGTAGCTGAACGCGGTTTCCAACATTCTCCAACATTTTCCTACATTGGAGCGTCACGCTAAAAGCGGTCCAATGAGCACCTTTTGCGCTATCTCTTTGAAAACCCACAAACCCTCGCGTTTTTGGAAGGGCAGGTTTTTCGCCCTTGGACAGTGTCTCAAGTGTCTCAAACTTCCAACATTTGAACGCCGCCTCGAGTGCCGAATCGCTTGCATTGCGCCGCAAAATCGGTATGTGGCGCTCCTCACCGACACGAATTTTCGAGTCCGGCCTGGCGACAAGGGCTGCCAGGGCTGGTCCAACGTGTCTCTAGTCAAGGAGATGAAAATGCCCAAGCTTAAGACCAAAAGCGGTGTGAAGAAACGCTTCAAAATCACCGCAACTGGCAAAGTGAAAATGGGTGTCGCTGGCAAGCGTCACCGTTTGATCAGCCATAACAGCAAATATATCCGCCAGAACCGTGGCACCAAAGTCGCTAGCGATGCCGATGCACGGACAATCAAGAATTGGGCGCCTTACGGCTTGCGCTAAGCGCACCCCTAACTGCATTTTGATATAAAGGATAGAGATTATGGCACGCGTCAAACGGGGTGTTACCACCCGCGCCAAACATAAAAGATTATTGGATCAGGCCAAGGGCTATCGCGGCCGCCGCAAGAACACCATCCGTGTTGCGCGGCAGGCTGTCGAAAAAGCTGGCCAATATGCCTATCGTGACCGCAAGGTTAAAAAACGCAATTTCCGCAGCCTGTGGATCCAGCGTATTAACGCGGCTGTGCGCGCGCAAGGCATGACCTATGGCACATTCATGCACGGCCTGAAACTGGCTGAAATTGAGCTGGACCGCAAAATGCTGGCCGATTTGGCGATGAATGAAAATGATGTGTTTAACACATTCGTCAAACAGGCGCAGGATGCTTTGGCCAAAGGCTAAACCACCCATTTTGAAGATTAAAAAGAGCGCCGACCCGATAAAGGTCTGGCGCTTTTTTCATACCCTCGCTTTTTTGTTGTCATTCCTGCGCAGGCAGAAATCCAACTCTTAAGTATGCTTATGACCGATAATTTCAGCCCGACAGTCTATATCTTGGCCAGCCATAGATATGGCACATTATATACCGGCGTAACTTCCAATCTTATGAAAAGGCTCTATGAACATCGCAATGATGTGATGGAAGGCTTTAGCAAAGATAAAGGCACCAAATTACTGGTCTGGTTTGAAAGCCATAACGATATGGAACAGGCGATTATTCGCGAAAAGCGGATCAAGAAGTGGAAAAGGCAGTGGAAAATAAATTTGATTGAAGCCGGCAATCCCGATTGGCGGGATTTGGCGATGGATTTGGGGTTTGATAAGACCGCATCGACACGGCTAAAGCAATAATAGAAGTTGGATTCCTGCCTGCGCAGGAATGACGGTGAAGAAACATAATAGCATAAGGCCGTAAACGGGATTTATATGAGCGATATTGAGACCATCAGGGATAATTATCTGGCGCAGATTGCGGATGCCGATCTGGCCGCGCTGGAGGATATCCGCATTGCCGCTTTGGGTAAGCAGGGCGAGATTAGCCTGATGCTGAAAACCCTTGGCAAAATGACACCGGAGCAGCGCCAGAGCGAAGGCCCGCGCATTAATGGTGCGCGCGCAGCGGTGGCCGATGCCATAAACCTGCGTAAGGAAGCGCTGGAAGATGCGGCGCTATCGGCAAAGCTGGCCGGTGAAGCAATTGACCTTACTCTATCGGCCAATGATATGCCGCGCGGCAGCGTTCACCCGGTATCGCAAGTGATGGATGAGCTGGCAGAGATTTTTGCCGATCTGGGTTTTGCCGTGGCGACGGGGCCAGAGATTGAGGATGATTGGCGCAATTTTACTGCTCTGAATATCCCTGAAACCCACCCAGCCCGCGCCATGCACGACACATTTTATTTCCCCGATAAGGATGAAGACGCGCGGGAAATGCTGCTGCGCACCCATACATCACCGGTGCAAATCCGCACCATGATTGACGTTGCCGAGCGCAGCAATGGCGCAGGCGAGCCGATCCGCATCATTGCGCCCGGCCGTACTTATCGCAGTGATAGCGACGCGACGCACACGCCGATGTTTCATCAGGTGGAGGGGCTGGTCATCGACCGCAATATCCATATGGGCCATTTGAAATGGACGTTGGAGACGTTCGTACGCGCTTTTTTTGAGCGCGACGATATTGAGCTGCGCATGCGGCCCAGCTATTTCCCCTTTACCGAACCCTCTGCTGAGGTGGACGTTGGCTTCAGCGTGGAAAAGGGCAAGCGTATTATCGGCGGCGATCCCAAAGGTGATAATGGCGGCTGGATGGAGATTTTGGGCAGCGGCATGGTCCACCCCAAAGTCATCGCCAATTGCGGATTGGACCCGAATGAATGGCAGGGCTTTGCCTTTGGCTGCGGCATCGACCGTCTGGCCATGCTAAAATATGGCATGGATGATCTGCGCGCCTTTTTCGATGGCGATCTGCGCTGGCTCGGCCATTATGGCTTTGGCGCATTAGATGTCCCCACCTTATCAGGAGGCGTTGGCGCATGAAATTTACGCTAAGCTGGCTAAAAGAGCATCTGGATACCGATGCCAGCCTGATCGAAATTACCGAGAAATTGACCGCTATTGGGCTGGAGCTGGAGGGTATTGAAAACCCGGCGGACGCGCTGCGCGATTTTCGCATCGCCAAGGTGTTGGAGGCTGTTCAGCACCCCAATGCGGACAAATTGCGCTTGCTGAAAGTTGATGACGGCAGCGATAAAGCGCCATGGCAAGTGGTATGCGGCGCGCCCAATGCGAAGACCGGTATGATCGGCGTATTTGCGCCGCCTGGAACCTATGTGCCGGGCGCTGGCTTCACGCTAAAGCCTGCGAAAATCCGTGATGTTGAAAGTTTTGGCATGATGTGTTCGGCCCGCGAAATGGAGCTGGGCGACGAGCATGACGGCATTATAGAATTGGATGCCGGCGCTCAGAGCGCGGTCGGCCAAAGCTACCCCGATTATGCGCAAATGGATGATCCGGTGATTGATGTGTCGGTGACGCCCAACAAACAAGATTGCATGGGCGTGCGCGGCATTGCCCGCGATTTGGCAGCGGCTGGTTTGGGGACGCTGAAACCTTTAAGGGTTGTAATCGAAAAAACCGTTCGTGCTGAGCCTGTCGAAGCACCTTTAACAGATGCGGATCAACATGCTTCGACCCTTCGACAAGCTCAGGGCTCAGCATTAACGGATGTTGACAGCACATCTCTCTTGGTCGCGCGCCAAGGCCCTGGCCCGCAAATCCGCACCGATGACCCTGAAGGCTGCCCCGCATTTTACGGCTGCACCGTATCTGGCGTCACCAATGGCGCTGCACCGCAATGGATGCAGCAGCGCCTCACAGCCATTGGCCAAAAGCCGATTTCTGCATTGGTGGATATCACCAATTACATCATGTTCGATCTGGGCCGCCCATTGCATGTTTATGATATGGCCAAGCTGACTGGGCCGCTGGTCGCGCGTAAAGCGATGCCAGGCGAGAGCTTAACCGCGCTCAATGGCAAGGACTATATACTTGACGAGAGCATGACGGTGATTGCCGATAATGCCCATGCGCATGATATTGGCGGCATCATGGGCGGGGCGGACAGCGGCGCGGAAGATGGCACGCGCGATGTATTGATAGAATGCGCCTATTTTACGCCAGAAAATATCGCCCGCACGGGGCAAAAGCTGATGCTGACCAGCGATGCACGCCAACGCTTTGAGCGCGGGGTTGATCCGGCCTTTCTGGATGACGGGCTAGAGATTGCGACCGCTTATGTGCTTGCTCTTTGCGGCGGCACGGCCAGCGAGGTTACCCGCAGCGGTACTCCGCCAACTGAGCAGCGCAGCGTCACCTATGATCCCTCGCATACCTTTACTCTGGGCGGCATTGATGTGCCGCATGACCAGCAGCAGGATATATTGCAGCGTCTGGGTTTCACCATTGATGCGCGGCAAACACCATGGGCCATCAGCGTGCCAACATGGCGCCGCGATGTGGATGGCAGCGCGGATATAGTCGAGGAAGTGGTGCGGATGACAGGGCTGGATGCCCTGCCGTCAACGCCATTGCCGCGTGCGCCCGGCGTTGCCAAGCCGGTCGCCAGTCCTGCGCAGAAAATGGAGCGTCAAGTGCGCCGCGCCGCCGCAGCACGCGGCCTCAATGAAGCGGTCAATTGGTCCTTTATCTCTGAAAAAGAAGATGCCGCGCTGCATGGATCAAGCAGCAGCAACGCATCGCCATGGGTGCTGGCCAATCCGATTTCCGAAGATTTGAAGGTCATGCGCACATCGCTTTTGCCCGGACTGCTGTCAGCAGCCAAACGCAACCGCTCGCGCGGCGCGGCGTCAATCCGTCTGTTTGAAGTTGGGCGGCGCTACTTTAAGGGCAAAGACGGGGCGAGCGATGAACGCGCCACATTGGGCATCGTCATGGCCGGTGAAGCGGCCCCGCGCAATTGGCAAAGCGGCAAGGCACAGGCGTTTGACCCCTTTGCCATTAAAGCCGAGGTTTTGGCGCTGCTGGCGGCCGCTGGCGCGCCTGCGGATAAGCTGATGGTGTTTGCGGCTGATGGCGCGGGCGCAGATACTATGCCGGGCGCGCATTATCATCCCGGCCAATCGGCAACGCTGCGTCTGGGGCCGAAAAAGATATTGGCCAGCTTTGGCGCATTGCACCCCAAAACGGCCAAAGCATTTGGCCTGAAAGGCGCAGTGATGGCGGCGGAAATCTTCCTGGATGCCATTCCCGCTAAGCGTGCTGCTGGCCATATGCGCCAGGATTATGCCCCGCCCGCTTTGCAAGATGTCAGCCGTGATTTCGCCTTTGTGGTGGATGTCAATCTGGCAGCAGAGGATTTGCTCAAATCCATTCGCGGCAGTGAAAAGAAACATATTGTCGGCGCGCGCATTTTTGATGTGTTTACTGGCGATGATGTGGGGCCAAGCAAAAAATCACTGGCCGTAGAGGTGACGCTGCGCCCGGGTGAGGCCAGCTTCACTGATGAGGAACTGCAAGCCATATCTGACAAGATAATCGCAGCGGCAGCAAAACAGGGCGGCGAATTGCGCGGATAAGCCTTGGCTGATCTTTTCCCCGAAACAGCCCCGCCCGAAATCCGGCGCTCGGCGCAATTTGTTGGCGATTTGCGGCTTTCGCTCACCCGTGATTGGAGCGATGGACCGCGCGCTTTGGCGATAGGCTGCAATCCTTCCGCTGCCGACGCCAATAGGGATGACCCAACATCGCGCTGGTGGAACACATGGTTCATGGCCAATGGCTATGGCGGTTATGATGCGATGAACCTCTACCCCTTTTGCACGCCCCATCCTAAAGCCTGCCGCGCCTACACCGAAAAACATCCGCGCAAAGCCAAAAAAGCCATGGTTGACATCAACCTTCCCGCCCTGCTGAACGCTGCGGCGCAGGCCGAAACGATTTTTGTCTGCTGGGGCAATATCGCATGGGACGCAGCATGGACCAGCAATGTGGCCAATGCCCTACAAGCCACCACTGGCAACCCGCTATATTGCTGGGGCACCACAAAAAGCGGCGCACCCAAACACCCGCTAGCACGCGGCAAGCACCGGATGACGGCTAAGGAACCCAAACGGCTTTGGCCAGATTGAGGGAATCATCGGCTGCGCGTCACTGCATCATGCGCCTTTTTCCCTTTATGTCTTTTATGAACCCCATATCCGCGCCATAATAGGCGAATAT
>CAZAHS010000147.1:0-6085 GCA_964484855.1 uncultured Sphingomonadaceae bacterium
GAATTAGATAGTGGCTTTAAGGGCCGCATCATTGGCGATTATAGCCAGAATAATTCCAGCAGCGGCGGCGCGGTTCAGGTTTTTGAAACGCCGTTTCAAACGGCTGGATTATTCGGCGCGGTAGGGCTTCCCAATAATGGTGGCCAGTCTGCCCCGCGATTTGCGACCACGCCTTTTGACCAGACAGGTTTTGACAATGCGGCAAATGATCGCATCATCAGCGCTAATTTCCTTCCGCAAGCGCGATCAACAAATTGGGGCGTTACCGGCGAATTTGAACTGCCCTTAGGTGACAATGCCGATGCGATTTTCATTACATCCTATCGTGAATTTAGTGCTGACGAGACATATGATTCCGACTTTTCTGCAATTGATGTTTTTAATATCAACGCAAATACCGACATTGAAACCTTTACGGCTGAGCTGCGATTGCAGGGTGAGGCTTTTGGTGGGCGTCTGAATTATATTGTTGGCGGATTTTATTCCGATGAACAAATACGCGGTGAAAATACGTTCTCGCTTGGTCAGGAATTTGACGATTTGGCCGGCGTATTTTTTGCCGGCGCAACGGGCGGGGCAACTCTTAATCCAGCCAGTCCGGCATTTCTTGGCCCCAATCCGCTGACCGCGGTTACAGGCTTTAATCCAGCAGGTTCATTTAGTACCAATTTGTTCACACAATCGGCGGAAAGCTGGTCTATTTTCACAGATAACACCTTTGAAATTACCGATGGGCTGAACTTCAATTTCGGTTTGCGCTATACGGATGAAACAAAATCCGGTGGTTTTGACCAAATTGCCAACCAAAATCAGGTGTGTCCGGCCATTGCGGGCGCCATTGGCGCAGGCGCAATTAGCGGCCCAACTGTACCTATTTTTGTAGGTATTGGGTGTTTCGGGTTTACCGCGCCTGCCGACTTGCCGCAATCGGCCTTTCTGCCCACGCCGCGAACATTTGATGCCAATTTTGATGATGATGAGCTGATCTATACAGTGAAGCTGACCTATGAAGTGTCGCCTGAGGTCAATATCTATGGCGGCTTCACACATGGCATTAAAGCAGGCGGTATCAACCTTGATACCACGGCGGCTGCGGGTGGAAATAACCCTGTCTTCCTGTCTGAAGAGGTGGATGCTTTCGAGGTCGGTTTGAAAGGCCGCTTCCTTGACGGTGCAGTTACTTTCAATATTGCGGGCTTCCATCAGGAGTTTACCAATTTTCAGGTTCTGGAATTTACTGGTGCTGCTTTTGAAACCTTTAACGTACCGCGTGCATTGACCACGGGCGTTGAGATTGAAAGCGTTATCCGGCCCAGCGATCATTGGACGTTCAATCTGGCAACCACCATTTTGGATGCACGCTATCCGGATGATTGTGCAGGTGATCTGCTCAGCGTAACGGTATTATCGCTATGCGGTAATGATCTCACCAATGCTGCGGCCATTACGGCCATTGCCGGTGTGACATATGAAAATGACCTGACAGACACGCTGGATTTCTTTTTCAATGCCAATTTGCGGCTTGTATCTGATGAGCGCACATCAACTCAGGCCATTGTTCCGCCAACTGCTGCTGCGGGTGGCACCTTGGATCAGATAAACGCTGCTATTGATGCCGCGCCTTTAATTGTCGCGGATACGCAAGACAGCAATATCAAGATCAACTTGCGGGCCGGTATCGGGTCTATTGATGATCTTTGGTCACTGGAATTCTTTGTTACTAACCTCACCAATGTAACGACGCGCGGGGTTACATTTAACAATGTTCTGCGCGGCACTGGTGCCGTGAATGCGCGTTCATCATTCGTGCTGGAACCACGCATCTTTGGCGTAACAGCGCGTACCAGCTTCTAATCAAATGGCTCTTTAGGGGCCAATATTATGAAATAATATTGGGGCGGCCTTCGGGTCGCCCCTTTTCTTTGGGGTTTACTCTTTTTTGTTCGCGCTTTTTTGGAAGGCTGCGCTTAGACTGGCAAATTTGCCAAAAACCTGTCTAAGCACCAATAGCAGCCTATCGCGCCAATAAAGTAGATTGCGGTAATGCGCGCGGCATCATCTATCGCACTGCCAATATGCCGCAGCAATGCCAATATCAGCAGGATAAGGCCAACAAAGGCAATCTGGCCAAGCTCCAGCCCGATATTGAACAGTGCCAGCGCCAGTGCCTCATCGCCTATGGGCAAACCAATATCACTTAATGCGCCAGCAAAGCCCAGCCCATGTATCAAGCCGATGACAAAAGCGATCAACCATGGCCGCTGCGCCGCCAGCGTTTCCTTGCCCTGTTTTTTGCGGATATTTTCTACCGCTAACAGCACGATAGAAGCGGCAATTAACAGCTCTACAGGCGCAGAGCGTAGGGCGATGACATCAAAGACGGTGAGCGCCAATGTGATGCTGTGCGCGATGGTAAAGCTGGTGATGACTGCAATAATCTGGCGCTTTGCAACCAATAGGGTCAGGCCCAAAACAAACAATAAATGGTCAAAGCCAAAGAGCATATGTTCAGCGCCAATTAGCAGATATTCACCAATGCCAGACAATCCGCTTGCCGGTGTTTCCAAATCCCATATCGCGGCATCGGGGCGCAGCACCTGATTGCGCTGGCCGCCATCCAGCATGACGATACGCACAAACACATCGGTCAGGCTGCGCTCCAACCCGTCAATCTTAATGCGCCCTGTGTCCAGCGGGCAAATGACCTGCCAACGCTGCGCCACCACATTGCCTGCAAAGCGGTTTATGCGCTCTTCGCCCGCTTGGCACTGTGCTGGCAATAAGGGCGTGAGGCGCAATGTCTTGCCATCCGTAACAGGCTGCTTCCACAGCACATCATATTCGCCGGGCTGCGTCTCGGTAAGCTCTAGCAGCGCCGGGCGCACTTCATGCGCATTAGCGGGCAGGGGTGAAAAAGCCGCTGCCATAAATATCGCAAAGGCCAGCCATAGCCGATGCGCAAAAAACAGACGGCCAAATAAGCGCCGGTCACGCGCCGCGATCATTCAACATCAACATTATAGCGGGCTATCACATCGTCAATCGCGGCGCGGTTGGCGCTGCGTCTTTGCGCCTCTTGCCATGCGGCCAATATTTGCGGTTTCTGCTTGGCAAAATCCGCCGCTTCGCCCTGTGTAATAGCCGCGATGCGCACCAAATGCTGGCCAAAGGCAGAATTTACCGGCCCGGACCATTGCCCTTTGGGCTGCGCAAACAATTGCTGCGCAAAAGGGCGGCCAAAAATACGCGCTACCTCGCCAATATTAATGTCAGAATAGACGCGCTTTTCAATAAAGGCATCGCCAAGCCCTTGCCAATCACTGCCTTGTTTCAGAGCGTTCTGCGCCGCTGCAATTTTGGCGGCATTGGCCTGCGGCGATTGCCCTGCAAAATATATATGCTGAAAACTGCGCAATTGCGGATTGTCAAAATTCTTACGGTTATTGGCAAACCATGTTTTTAGCGTCTTGTCATCGGGCGGGTTTATATCGACGCGGTCCTCTATCAATTCGCGCATTTTTTGCGCTAATCTGCGCCGCACTACAGTGTCGCCATCGGCCAGCCCCAGCGCCCGCGCCTCACGCACCAGTGCCTCCTCGCGCACATAATCGGCAATAATATCGCGCTTATCCTCCGCCGTGGGTTCGCGCAGCGCCTCTATGGTCCATAGGCCAAATAGCCGCTCCTGCGCAGTGTCACTAATCACTATATTATTGCTATCCGGTTCAGGCGGTGACCAGATATTTTGGGTAGCAAATAAGATTGTGCCCAGCAGCACAAAATGCACAAACGGGTCTTTGAAAAGACGTATCATAGTGGTTTATATGACCCTGATTATTGGCGTATTGCGTTTGGGCGTTAGCTGGCGGGGGCCAGCCATATGGGCGATGACCAAGCGCGCTCTTGCAATGTGGGTTGCAATGCGGGGTTGGGCTGTGCGCCTGCCTCCAAAGCATCCCATGTTGACCAGCGGCAGGTGGGGTTTTCCAGTGCGCGCAGATAATAGGCCGCGCGCTGACCCGCTTTATAATCCGGGTCGCGCCAAACCACGCGCAGCTCGCCCGCGCCTTTATTGGGCGTGATGGAGCAATCTTTAAGATCAACCGCCGCGCCATTATCGGGGCAGCGGCCCGTTGCCGCATCGGGGCTAAGGCCATCTGAACAGGCAATATCGATAACCTTTTCATAGCTTTCATTGCCATCAGACCATAATTTTATCACCTGCAAACGCTGCAATGGCGCGGCATCGGGGTCACGCATGGCCCAAGCTATAAAAGCAGGCGCTTTGCCGCCCTCGGCCAGCATATCGCCGCCCATGGGCACGCCGCCTGCATAGGCTTTTTTTACCAGCATCGGGTCGTCCAAAATGCTTTTCTCAAAATCAAAACTGCCAAAAAAGCGCAATTTTATGCGCGGGCCGGATGTGGCAAATGTTTCTTTGCGGCGCATGGCGGCAAAGATGGACGCGCGGGTATTTTCCTCCGCCCACACACCCGCCAAACCAGAAGCGGACCAGCGGGAGAACCAGTTTTTGGCATTATCGGCAACAATGACGCCATCCCATGTCTTTTTGCCGCCGGGCGGAACAGAGCCGCGCGCGACCGCCGTGCCATCAATCACGCCGACTTTTGACCAATAATTATTCTCTGCATAAGAGCCGCCCGCCACATGGCTGTCAGAGCTGCCGATAAAGCCAAACTTAAACGGATTAAACCCTTTTTGATCCTGCAACACCAAGCCATCACGCACCGATTGCCGCACATAGCTATAGCGCGTATCAGAGACGATATTGCTGGCCAGCAGCTTGTCATAAATCTCAAAATTCGCCCATTCATCATTGGGGGAGAGCGCGGGATGTGTCTCTGATGTGCCTTTAACCTGCGTAATCTCCACCAATGGTTCATTGCGCATGCGCTGCTGTGCATAGGCTTTGGTGAGCGGCTGTCCGGCAAAGGTTTTCAGTTTGAACATCTCGCTATTAGAGACATTGGAATTGTGCGGAATGGCCAGCGATTCATTACCTGCATCGCGCTGCTCGTCCATCCAATCCCAAAGGTCTTCCGGATTGGTGGAATCCAGTGTGCTAAATGGCCGGTCCGGCGCACTGCCCTTAAACACCACATTGCGGTGTAAATTGCCGCCGGCAAAGCTGCCGCTGCCTTGGCCCGGCGCATAGGTAGAGGTATATTCATAGGCAGAAAATGTCGTAAAAACGCCAGGCTCATTATATTTTTCGGCTGCGGCAATGGTGTTTTTCCATGTTTTGCCGATTATTTCTTTATCGTAAATTTCCTCAATCGCTTCGCCAGAGCGGACTGTGCCGCCAATAAGCTGGAATGCGCGCAAAATCACATTCGGGTCTTTGCCATATAATTGCTTGGCAATGGGCAGTTTGGACAGCCGTTCATCCTGCCCATCCATAGCGGGCAAAATGCCCAGATAGGCGCCGTGATCGGTTACGCCCAGAAAGTCGAGCGGTGGGCCGCTAATGGTAATGTCATAACCGCTAGGGTGGTTCACCGTATCACCGCGCGCAAAGCGATAGGCATCTTCCGGCGTGGTGCGCACATTGAAAATATAGGCATCAAAAGAGTTTTTGGTGTGGATATGCAGATCGCCAAAATAGGCATTGCGCTCCTCGCTATAGCCTGATGTCCGCTCGCTGCTTGCTTCATCAATATTGCCAGTACCTTGCTGCTCATCCTGCGCTGTGCAAGCCGAAGCCAAGGCCAATAATGCAACAGACGCTGCAAAGGCTGTTCTGATCCCCATGTTCCGCTCCTATATCTTTATTTTATAACGCTCAGGCTAAGCGAAATATTATAAAAGCGCAATGGATGCGGCAAAGTCTAAGCGAGAGTTTTGCTGCGCAAAAAATATGCACAAAAAGTGCAGCATTTTAACAGCCCTTGCCATCTCTTTCACGCATCATCCAATCATAAGCATTGCGCAGGATTTTGGCGTATATTTCATTGTCATAAACATCATGGCGGTGGCCCAGCGCGCTGTAAAATGACCGGCCTTTTTTGTGGCAATGGGTCCAGATAACAGGATGCTCAATCGGGTAATAGCCCATGCGCAAATC
>CAZAHS010000148.1:0-6044 GCA_964484855.1 uncultured Sphingomonadaceae bacterium
TGCCGATGAAGATAAACAGCGCCGTGAAGCTGCGGAAATCAAGAATAATGCGGATAGTCTGATCCACCAGACCGAGAAGCAGCTTGATGAACATGGCGACAAGGTCGATGCCGGATTGAAATCTGAAATCGAAGCGGCTGTTGCGGAAACCAAAACGGCTGTTGAATCAGAAGACAATGAAGCCATGAAGGCGAAAACCGAAGCGCTTGGCCAAGTGGCTATGAAGCTGGGTCAGGCCATTTATGAGCAAGAGCAAGCCGCAGGCGGCGCTGCGCAGCCCGAAGCTGGGGATGCTGGCGGTGATACGGCCAATGACGATGTTGTTGATGCCGAATTCTCCGAAGTGGATGACGAGGACACCAAGGCAGCGGAATAACCCGTTGCTGGTATATTGCATATATCGGGCCTTAGCGACCTTTTCGCCAAGGCCCGATAGTACGATATGGCCTGTCCATTCTACCGCATGATGCTTCAGGGAATGCACTGATATGGTTGCAGAAACCGACTTTTATGACTTGTTGGAGGTTGATCCCTCTGCGGATGAGCGCGCATTGAAATCTGCTTATCGCAAGATGGCAATGAAATTTCACCCGGACCGTAACCCCGGTGATGCGCAGGCAGAGGCCACATTCAAGGCTGTTGGCGCAGCTTATGAATGCCTAAAAGACCCGCAAAAGCGCGCAGCATATGACCGTTATGGCAAAGCCGCATTTGAAGAGGGCGGCTTTGGCGGCGGCGGTGGTGGTCGCGGCGGCCCAGAAGGCTTTTCCGATATTGGCGATATTTTCGATACGATTTTTGGTGGCGGTTTTGGCGGCAGGGGCGGCGGGCGCGGGCCAGCGCGCGGCGCAGATTTGCGTTATGATCTTGAAATATCGCTGGAAGATGCTTTTCACGGTAAATCGACTGAAATTCATGTAGAGGTTGCTGCACAATGCGGCACCTGTGATGGCTCAGGCGCAGAGCCTGGCACCAGCAGCAGAAGCTGTAATCTGTGTTCCGGCACTGGCAAAATGCGTGCACAACAAGGGTTTTTTGTTGTTGAACGCACATGCCCTAATTGCCATGGGCGCGGTGATGTTATTGAAAAGCCTTGCGGTGATTGCCGCGGCGAAGGGCGTGTTGATGAAGCACAAACGCTGAAAGTTGATATACCGGCGGGCGTTGATAATGGCACGCGTATCCGCTTGAGCGGTAAAGGTGAGGCGGGGCCTCGCGGGGCATCACCCGGTGATATGTATATTTTTATCCATGTTACCAAGCACAGGATTTTTGAGCGTGAAGGCTCAACCTTGTTCACACAGGTTCCGATTAGCTTCACCAAAGCGGCTTTGGGCTGTGATATTGCTATTCCGGGCATGGACGGCAAAGAAACCAAGATTTCCATTCCTGCAGGCATTCAATCGGGCAAGCAATTGAGCCAGCGCGGCGCAGGCATGCCTGTTTTGCAAGGGCGCGGGCGCGGTGATTTGGTAGTGCAAATTGATGTTGAAACCCCAACCAAATTAAGCGCGAAGCAAAAAGAGATATTGCGCGAATTTCAGGAAACCGAAACTGGGGATGAATGCCCAAATTCACGCGGGTTTTTTGACAAATTGCGCGATTTTATAGGCTAGGGACCGACCCTATTACTGCCCAATTTTAATATTGCGGTTAAGGTATAAGCTATTGTTTCGATTTGGTTTCGTAACGATATTGATGCTTCCTCATATTTTTAAATGTGCTAAGACGCTTCCAACTTCAGGAGCTTAGACATGAAATCAACCGCAGTTTTTCGTCCGCTTATTGCTGCAACGGCCTTATTGTGCGCTACTGCTATTATTAGCGGCTGCGCTGAAAGCAACGCCCAAAATGCTGATCGCTTTGCCGCGGTTGAGATCAAAACAGATAAGCTAACGGACGGAGTGGCGGTTCTTTTTGGCGCGGGCGGCAATATTGGTGTCAGCCATGGCGAAGATGGCACATTGCTAATCGACGATCAGTACGCGCCATTATCTGAAAAAATTCAAAATGCAGTGGCTGCACTGGGCGCCGACAAGGCCAAATTTGTTATTAATACGCATTGGCATGGCGATCATAGCGGCGGCAATGAGAATTTTGGTAATGCCGGCGCAATGATTATTGCCCATGATAATGTGCGCGTGCGCATGTTGGGAGAGCAGACACAAGGGCGCGGCAATAATCCTGCTTCGCCAAAGGTAGCTTTGCCCTCTACCACATTTGCCGATGGTGTTAAGCTGCATATGAATGGCGATGAAATCCACATCATCCATATTCCGACAGGCCACACAGATGGCGATTCCATCGTATTTTTCAAAAAAGCCAATGTCATCCATATGGGCGATACCTATTTTAATCAGGTAACATTGCCCTTTATTGATCTGAACAGCGGCGGCAATGCCAAAGGCATTTTGGCGTCAGCAGAAAAAGCATTATCTCTGGCCGATGACGATACACAGATTATTCCTGGGCATGGCCCCATGGCCGGTAAAGCGGATTTGCAGGCATATCGCGATATGATGGCCAGTGTGATTAGCCGGGTACAGGCTGGTATAGATGCGGGCCAAACGCTGGAAGAATTGCAAGCGCAGGATCTGCTTAAAGATATAGACGTCAATAAAGACGGCTTTATTAAGCAAGATGCATTTATCGGTTTTGTTTATGAAAGCCTGAAAACAGCCTAATTTGCTTTGCAGCTCTTAGCAGAGCTTAGCCTTGTGCAAATGCGCTGATGACCTCTGCCCTAATGGTTTTTATCAGACGTTTGCTGCGCGGCAAGCGTTTGCTTTCTTCATCCAATATGGCCAAAAACATGCGCTTTTTATAATCGCGGATGCGCATTTCTGGCATTTTCGTCTCTCCATCCACCGTTGATGCGACCAGATCAATCATCCGTTCCGCGCCATGCAAGCGCCCCCAAAGATAATCATTTTCGCGGTAATTTCTGCTGAAAAAAGCGCCAAAGCTGTTAAATTCAATCCCGCGCAAAGTCGCGTCCGCACGGCCTTTGCGGATAGATTGTGCGTCATCAGGCGATATACGGTCCACCTTAATCGGGTCAAACTCGTCCATGCCTTCGCCTTGTAATAAGGGCAGGGTGGCAATATCGTAAAATGGGAAGCCCAAATAGGCCAGCAACAGGATACGGCGTTCCTGTTTTGGCATTATTTCCAGCGCCTCGCTTAGCTCTGCATCAACAATCGCATCTATTTCCCTTAGGCTGCGTGCCTTACCCAAAATATCCAAAGCGCCTTTAGGGTCGCTAAGTGCGATATCTGCAATAGCGCCAAAATCATTGCCATCATATCCGCAGGATTCTACCTCTAAATAACGGGCAAGGCATGTATAGATCGCATCGTGCATGGCAATGATTGTCTCATGCGGGGCTTGCCCACTATTGGCGATATCATCACCAAGCCGCCGCGCAAGAAAGCGCAGACGCCGGACGCGAAAGCCCAGATCATGCTCGCGGAAAAAAGCGATCGCATCGGCCGTAGCCCCGCCTTTAGAATCCGCCAAACGCGTTAAGCCATTGACGGACAGATGATCCCAGAATTTTTCACGCAGCTCGAACGGAAATACCGAACATGGGTCAGGCTGCGCACGGCGCAGTGTGGATATAATATCTTCGATAATACCGTTAAGTTTTAACTGGCCATAAGCTGCATAAGTAAAACCCGCCAAATTGGCTGCTTTGGCTTGCGCTTTATTGCGCCACTGCGAAAGGCGTTTGGGCGTTGGTTTGTCGAGAAAAAATGTGCGCCCGAATAGCTTGCTCACAACATCCTCAACATCTTCGCGTAGATTATCGGTAATTTGCCGCATACGCCGTACACGATTGCTGCGGTCTTCGATCATCTCCAAATTGTCGCGTATCGGCTGTTCGCGCGGAATATCTGAAATTGCGCCGAAAATGGTTGAGAAGAAACCGGGCAAATGCTTTTTGCGTGCCTCTACATCGCTACTGGACGGCTCGCCGCCTTCATTTTTTTCGCCCTCATTATTAGCGCCCTCATTTTGTTTCATGCGCTCACGCGGTTGATAAAAATCGGGCTTGGGGTCGATATAGACCACGCGGCGGTCAACTTCGCGGTGTGCTGGACGGTTTTTTAAGGCATCCATGGCCTGACCAAAAGGCGCATTGGTCAAAACCGCGCCATCTATCAGCACGGTTTCCTCGCCTTCGCCCGTTGCAAATTGGCGTGGATAGATACGCTCCAGAAACTTTTGACGCCCCGGCCATTCGCGTTCTTTTGATGCCAGCAATTGGTCTATTTCATGAATGGTGAGCGGTGGGAATGCGCCGGGAAAACTGGCCGTTGCGCGCGCCGCAAAAGTGAGTTCGGCAGCGTCGGCCAATGATGCGTTTTTGCCCCGTATTGCCTTAAAACTGATGGTCAGGCGATGCTCTGTTTCCACAACTTCTGACGGACTGTTAAGGCGCATCCGTTCTAAATGCCCGAAAAAGTCTGTGACGGTAACATATAGATCAAGGGGCTGGCCGGTTGGCAGCAATTTGGGGCCTGGCTCTGCTGCGGCCATAGCGTCAAAAGCATTATAAAGCAGGCGAGAAAAACCAAGGCCGCTAAAGGGCGGCGCGAACCAACGCGCGCGAATAAGCCGCGATAATTTGGTTTTCACCTCATTGCGCGTTTCTTTTGCGACAGTGCGCTCAACCGCGCCGCCGGGCCGTGATAAGGCCAGCCAAACCAGAGGCTGCGCCCAAAATTTGGTAAAGCGCGAAAAGGGCCGCGCATCAGGGTCCAGCAATATATCAATATCTGCGCAATCCAGCCATAAATCGGTTAATGGCTCCAGCGATTGGCCAGTCGCAATGGCCTGTGCAAGATAGATGCCGTTAATGCCGCCTGCACTGGTGCCGGCGATAATATCAGGCAAAACGCGCAATTTTAAGCGGTGGTTACTGGCCAGTTCTTCTAACAATTCACGGTAAATAGCCTGGCTGTCATCAACATGCGGATCATTGGCGTGGAAATTTCTGCTGGCCCGTGTCAGCCGCCATATTTCCTTGGTAATACCATGCATATAGACGGCAAGGCTGACGCCGCCATAGCAGATAAGGGCCAATCTTAATTCTTTTTGACGCATGGCCTTTCTTCGCGACTAAACACTGCGCTGGCAAGTCACTTTGACGCATTGCGATTATTTATGCGATGATATGCGAATAATCATGATGATGATTGCGTTCTTATTATGTTCTGATAAACGGATGTTATGGCGAAGCTTAAAAAGAAATATGTATGTCAGCAATGTGGATCGGTCGCGCCGCGCTGGCAGGGGCAGTGCGCGGATTGTAGCGAATGGAATACATTGGTGGAAGAAGCGCCGGAGACGGTTTTTTCTGCCAAGCATGACCTTAGCCGCGGTGGACGGGCTATAACATTATCGCGTCTTGATAGCGATATCCCGATGCCCAAGCGCAGCAGCAGCCATATTGCCGAACTGGACCGTGTGCTGGGCGGCGGCATTGTACCGGGTTCCGCGATATTGATGGGCGGTGACCCTGGAATTGGTAAATCAACATTGCTGCTTCAGGCAACAGCCGAAATGGCACGCAAAGGGGGCAATATTGTTTATATTAGCGGTGAGGAAGCGGCCGATCAGGTGCGTTTGCGCGGCAAAAGACTGGGCCTTGCCGATGCGCCCATCCATCTGGCCGCGGCGACATCTGTGCGCGATATTCTCTCTACATTGCAAAGCATAGACAATGTGCAGATGCTGGTGATTGATTCGATCCAGACTATGCACAGTGACCGCATAGAGGGCGCGCCCGGTACGGTCAGTCAGGTGCGGGCTTCTGCGCAGGAATTGATCCGCTATGCCAAGGAAAGCGGCACAGCATTAATGCTGGTCGGCCATGTTACAAAAGACGGTGCTATTGCTGGTCCACGCGTGCTGGAACATATGGTCGATACAGTGCTCAGCTTTGAAGGGGAGCGCAGCCACCAATATCGGATATTGCGCAGCATAAAAAACCGCTTTGGCGCAACCGATGAAATTGGCGTTTTCTCTATGGAGAATGA
>CAZAHS010000149.1:0-5984 GCA_964484855.1 uncultured Sphingomonadaceae bacterium
ATTTCCGATCGTTTCATCAGCTAAACATTTATCCTAACCAGATGAACTGTAAATGAGCATATGGTTTTATCACTTATTGGCCCGGGCTGTTAATGCCGGCCATGGAAATATTGTTCAGCCCAGCGCGGTTTAATTCCCCCATGACAGAAAGCACTGTGCCATAATCAATAGCCTTATCACCGCGCAGTATAATTTGCGGCGGCTTGCCGTCCTCACCGGTTGAATTTGCACGAATTTGCGTCAGCAGCGCGGGCAATTCTTGCGGCGTGATGATATTGTCATCCACATAAATGCCGCCATCATTAGCGATGGAAATCTGTACTGGCTCACGCTCTTGCTCAATGGGGTTTGCGCGGGTTTCGGGCAGTTCGATAGGCACCCCTGCCACCAATAAGGGCGCGGTTATCATGAAGATAATCAGCAATACCAGCATGACATCGACAAAAGGTGTGACGTTAATCTCCGCCATGGGCGCGCGGCTTCTGCCCCGTCCGCGTCCTGAGCCGCCGCTGCTACCAAGTGAAGCGCCCATATCTATGCCGCCTTATCCAGCTCACGGCTGAGCGTTGCATGAAATTGATCGGAAAAGCGGAACAGCCGTGCCTCCAGCATGTTTATGCGGTGGGAAAAGCGGTTATAGGCGATAACGGCGGGGATGGCTGCAAACAGGCCAATGGCGGTTGCAAATAAAGCCTCAGCAATGCCCGGCGCAACCACGGCGAGCGAGCTGTTTTGCTCTGCGGCAATGGCGGTGAAGCTGCGCATAATGCCCCATACTGTGCCGAGCAGACCGACAAAAGGCGCAACGCTGCCGACAGTGGCCAGAAAATTAAGTCTTTCTGATAACCGGTCTATTTCTTCGCCAATGCTCGCATTCATAGCACTGGAAAGGCGCTGCCGAACGCCCTCATTATCCTGTGTTTTGGCAATGGTTGATCGCCGCCATTCCTGCACCCCTGCGCTGAGCACATGGGCGCTGGGAACATCTTCTTTGCCGCGCGTTTTATAAAAGGCATCAATATCTTCTGTCTTCCAGAAATCACGCTCATAAAGACGACTTTGCTTGCCAGACCTGCTGATTGCCCGAGCGGAACCGACGATAATCGACCATGTCCAAATGCTGGCCAATGCCAGACCAATCATGATGATTTTGACGACAATATCAGCATCGACAAATAATTTCAGGGGCGAAAGTGTCACCGCATCGGCGGTAAGGCCCAATTGATCTATCATAAAATTTGCATATCCTCGTTCAAAACAGATTGAAAAGCCGCCACCCATTTTGCCGGTTGACGTACCGGACGGCCTTTTGGATTAAGAAAAGCCGCTTTGACATTGGCCGTAAAGATTAATTCATCACCGCGCATGACTTTTTGCTGAATTTCACAGCCCGCCGCTCTTATGCGCGTGACTGCGCTGATAATCAGCAGGGCATCGTCAAATTTGGCCGGTATATGATATTTGGAATCGATAGAGGCAATGGCATAAGCGCCTATGCCCTCTTCAAAAGCGGCGCGCTGGTCTATGCCTACATTGCTGAGCATATCGGTGCGCGCGCGTTCACAAAAGCGCAGATAATTTGCGTGATAGACAATGCCACTAAAATCCGTGTCCTCATAATATACCCGCACCGCAAAATAATGCAGGCCATCAATATATTGCCCGGCAAAGGGCGTAATGGCAGCAGGGGGAGCAATTGGCGTCATGCCATGCAAATAAGCTGTTTTTTCAGACAAGGGAAGCATCAATAAATAGCTATATGGCGTTTGTCGCAGCGCAGACTCGTCTTATCCTGTTATCCGTCAAACAGGCCGCCCTGGCCCTGCTCTGCTTTGCTGGCGGGCGGGGTCAGGCCCAGATGCTGCCAACCGCGATCATTCAGCATGCGGCCCCGCGCGGTGCGGGCGATCAGGCCAAGCTGGATCAGATAAGGCTCAATCACATCCTCTATCGTGTCGCGCGGCTCAGACAGCCCCGCCGCCAGCGTTTCCACGCCCACTGGTCCGCCTTTATAAATATCGGCAATCATGGTGAGGTAACGCCGATCCATCGCATCCAGCCCCAGCGCATCAACCTCTAACCGTGTCAGCGCAGCATCTGCGGCCTTGGCATCGACCATATCCGCGCCTGCAACATTGGCAAAATCGCGCACCCGCCGCAGCAAGCGCCCGGCCACACGCGGCGTACCGCGCGCGCGGCGCGCAATTTCGCGTGCGCCATCGCTGGCGATGTTGAGGTCCAGCAACCGCGCCCCGCGCGCAACAACCAGCTCCAGCTCATCCACCGTATAGAAATTCAGCCGCACCGGAATGCCAAACCGATCGCGCAAGGGCGTGGTCAGCAGCCCCTGCCGCGTGGTCGCACCGATTAGCGTAAAGGCGGGCAGATCAATACGCACAGAGCGCGCCGATGGCCCTTCTCCGATAATCAGGTCAAGCGCGCGGTCCTCCATTGCGGGGTAAAGCACCTCCTCCACCAGCGGGTTAAGGCGGTGAATCTCGTCAATGAACAGCACATCGCCTTCTTCCAAATTGGTCAGCAATGCCGCCAAATCACCCGATTTTGCAATGACCGGCCCAGACGTGGCGCGAAAACCGACGCCCATTTCCCGCGCCACAATCTGCGCCAATGTGGTTTTGCCAAGGCCCGGGGGACCGAAAAATAGCACATGGTCCAGCGCTTCCTCGCGCGATTTTGCCGCTTCAACAAACACCCGCAAATTCGCGCGCGCAGCCTCTTGCCCAATAAATTCGGCAAGCGTTTTGGGGCGCAAAGCGGCATCAGCATCTTCCGGCGCACGGTCTGCGGAGATAAGGCGGTCTTCAGGGTCAGTCACTTGTAATACCAGACAATATATACTGAGTGTATAGGCGCATCTGGCTCAGTTGATCCTTGACCTGAACTTGCATAATGAGGAAGCTCTCTGTGGTATGGAGCATATTTTCTGCGATATGGCTCGCCTGTAGCAAGGCCTCTTTTGCATGTCTCTTGCAACCGTCGTTCAAGATCAAGGGCTTGGTCGCGAGTCAAACCATTTTCCAATACTACCATACCATGCCAGCCATCAGCTTTGTAGCTTTTAAATCTCTCGCGTCGAGACTGGCAAGTGTAACCGATTATAAATCCATCAATCCATCGTGAAGCGGCAATTGTCCATAGCGTATCGATATGTTCATCAAGAACCTTTGTTTGCAACATATTCGCCATTACCGACCCACCTTTTTCAGCGCTACTTTAATCAGCGCATTAGCGTCGGCATCTTCGCCCAAATCACCTTGTGCCAAAGCCACGGCGCGGGCGGCTTCGGCGGGTTTGAAGCCCAGATTGTTAAGCGCAGACACTGCATCTGCATTGGCGCTGCCAATAGGCGCGGGGGAGAGGCCAGCGGCAACCGATGGGCCAAGATCAATACCCGCCACCTTGTCTTTCAGCTCATTAACAATGCGCTTGGCCAGTTTCGGGCCAACGCCATTGGCTCTGGTGACCTGTGTGGTATCGCCCTGCGCGATGGCGCGGCTCAGTTCTTCCGGCGTTAATGCCGTTTGGATGGCCAGTGCAACCTTGCCGCCCACGCCCTGCACGCTGGTCAGCATGCGAAAACCATCACGCTCGGCGGCGCTGGCAAAGCCGATGAGGCGCATATCATTTTCGCTCACCTGCATCTCGGTGTGGATGGTCACGCCTTCGCCGCGTGCGCCCAGCCCTGATAAAGTACGGGCAGAGGCATGGACCAGATAGCCCACGCCGCCAACATCAATCACCGCGCTATCGGCGTTGATATCATCCAGTTTTCCGGTTAATTTTGCAATCATAGGCTTGGTTATAACGGATTATACGTATCGTGCCAGTCAAGGGCCGGGCTTACCCCCCAAATGCGATCAATTTTCTAGCAAATGGCCCAGGCCTTCGCTTTTCAGAAAGTTGGTGGCCTCGGCCAATGCGGGCGCACAATAAACAGGTATTTTGGCGCTGCGAATATTGGCCAGAGCTATAGCATTGGCGGTCAGCGCGGCGCGGTTTTCCACATCGCGGATAATCACCGCAGCAATGCGCCCGGGGAAATGCGCGCTTATGCGGTTATAAATCTCTATGTCATGCTGCGCGCTATCCCCAATGAGCAGAAATTGCATATCAGGATAGCTGTGCAGCGTCTTTTCAATGGCCGCAACCTTATGTTCGACCGTGCGGTGATGCCGCTTTTTGCGGCGGCTAATGTCAAAGCGGGTCAGGAACATGGGGCCAGCGGGCAGGCCATTTACATGTTTGAAGCGCGTCAACATGGTGAACAGGTTCCACGGGCTGGTTGAAACATAGAAAAAGGGGCGCAAGGGATGGGCGGCAGAACCCGCCAGAGCACGATAGAGCTTAACCGCGCCCGGAACAGCCAAGCGCTCCTCCGCCGTTTCAATCAACACACGCCGCCAATTGCGCAGAAAATTGGTGGTGCCGGTTTCCAAAACCGTATCATCAATGTCTGAGATAACGCCGATTGTGATATTGCGACCTGGCACAAGAACCGGAATATTGGTGCTGACCAATGCGCCATTGGGGGCGGCCGCGGTTAATTGCAGCTTCTCCCAGCCCGTATTTTTTGGCAAAGGACGATCACAGGGCATGCGCATTTTTATATGGCCATCATCATCGCTGACCATGGTAATGCGCTCACCATCCAGATCGGCATAGGCAGTGATGCCGGACAATTTATCGGTATTGTAAAGCGCCATCATTGCCCGCATGCGTGACCATGTGCTGGTGCCGGGCTGCGGCAATGCTTTAGCGGCCAGCACCCGCGCACGAATATGCACGGCATCCACGCCGCGATGCCCGGTATAGCCGATCAACTGCATAGTATCGCTGGATACAGGCGGTGCAATTGGCGCTGATAATGCTTTATGTTTCGTCATCATCCCATCACAATATTGCCGGTGCAGCCAATGGGAAGCCCGGCGGCCCGCTGATTATTATGACGTAGCATTGCCATATATTTGCGATAATTTTGTGACGTTATGGGCGCATATGGTGCGCATGGGTGATGGCGACGGCCAGCGCGTCAGCGGCATCTGGCCCGGCGATTTTTGCGCCGGGTAGCAATATTTTCAGCATGGCCTGTATTTGTTTCTTGTCCGCAGCGCCGGTGCCGACAATTGATTTTTTCACCAGCCGCGCGGCATATTCCCCCACCTCCATGCCGCTGCGCGATGCGCCGAGCAGCACAACGCCGCGCGCCTGACCCAATTTCAGGGTCGATTGCGGGTTGGCGTTGACGAACACCTCCTCAACCGCCGCGCCATCGGGCTTATATTCCAGTAGTAAATCTGTGAGCGCCAGATCAAGCTGGAGCAAGCGGCTGGCCAAGGGCATTTTTGTGTCGGTCTTTATCTGGCCATTGGCGATGTGCGAGAGGCGGTTGCCATCTTTGGCAATAACGCCCCAGCCGGTTGTGCCAAGGCCGGGGTCAAGGCCGATGATAATCATGGCCTGTTGCTCTGGGCCATGGCGCTATCCGTCCAGCTTCTCCATCACTTCGTCAGAAATGTCGTAATTGCCCCAAATGGTTTGCACATCGTCATCATCGTCCAAAACGTCGATGAGTTTCAGCAATGTGCCAGCGTCTTTTTCATCCATCTCAACGCGCACATGCGGCCGCCATGCCAGCTTAACATTTTCCGCTTCGCCCAGAGATTTCTCCAATGCGCTGGCAACCTCATGCAGGTCATCCATGCTGGTCCAGATATCATGGCCATCTTCGGACGATTCAATATCTTCCGCGCCTGCCTCCATCGCTGCTTCCAGCACTTTTTCCTCATCGCCCGCACTGGCCGGATAAGACACCAGACCCAGCCGGTCAAAACCATGGCTAACTGCGCCGGATGCACCCATATTGCCGCCATTTTTGCTAAATGCGGTGCGCACGCTGGTCACGGTGCGGTTGCGATTATCAGTGAGCGTCTCAACAATCAGCGCAACGCCGCCCGGGCCAAAGC
>CAZAHS010000150.1:0-364 GCA_964484855.1 uncultured Sphingomonadaceae bacterium
CGCTGTAAAAGCCAAAATTGCTAGCGGCCCTAAACTTGCCGACCAACCACTGGAGACAAGCCGATGACCCGTTATCTACTCCTCATGGTCGCGCTTATAATGGCAGCACCTCAGGCCCATGCGCAGGAACGCGAAATGCGTCAGATAAAAGAGGGCGAGGCTGTGAATATCGCCGCTGACAAAGCCTATATATTGTTTCGCACTATTCGGCCAAAGGGGGTTCCATCAATCGAGCCTGTGCTGCTGCGCGTTCCTTCTGCAGCGGAAACAAGCGCATATTTGGACGCTAAAAAGAAGGCTTTTGCAGAAGAAAAACCAGATTTGGTGGCAAAGCGCAAGAAGCTGCTGGCTCAGAAAGAGAAGG
>CAZAHS010000150.1:374-915 GCA_964484855.1 uncultured Sphingomonadaceae bacterium
ATGTCGATGACAGCAAGGCCTTTATAAAAGCGCGACCCGAAAGCACCTATTTGGTTGAGGTAAAACCTGGCGATTATGTGGTGTATGCTGGCAGCTTTGGTAGCGGCATATTAAAACCCTTTCTGCACACCTGTTTTTCCCTGGGTACTGTCGGTTTCTCCGTAAAACCCGGAGAGATTACTGATCTTGGCTATTGGTATGGTGACGGCGCAAAATTTCCTTCCGCCGTGCCAGAACTTGCTCAAGAATCTGGCTTTGGCCCCAGCAGCGACACGCCCTTTGTGTTGGTAACGGCTACAGTGCGGCCTGCTAAAGCTGATAGCTCAATCCCGGCATCTTTGGCCGAACAAAAGATTGTGCGGGGTGAATATCGCGCCGTTGGAAAATTCTTTAACGCAGCCTGTGGCGGCATAAATCGCATGGTACCAGTGCCGGGAATTTTGGATTATGATGGCGGTAAAGTGATTGACGGCAAAACCGGTAAAGTGGTGCCGGATAATTATCCGTAAGATATTATAGAGCGGCTTTATTGCTATTGTGC
>CAZAHS010000150.1:925-5952 GCA_964484855.1 uncultured Sphingomonadaceae bacterium
CGCAATAAGGATTGGCGAATAAGCCGCTATTAAACTGACAATTATGCCGCGAAATTCGCCGGTTTTCTCATGCACTTTATGCGCCGTGAACCCAATTTCCGCTTTTGCCGCCGCGTTTTTCGATGAGCTTAATGTCTGTGATAATCACGCCCTTATCAACGGCTTTGACCATGTCATAAACGGTCAGGCAGGCCGCACTCACCGCAGTAAGCGCCTCCATCTCAACGCCGGTTTTACCATCGGTCTGCGCCTCTGCTTCCACGCGGACCAGCCCCGCCTCTGCATCACATTTGAGCGCCACGCGCAATTTGGTGAGGGGTAGCGGATGGCATAGCGGGATGATCTCTGCCGTGCGTTTTGCGGCCATAATGCCCGCCAGTTCAGCCACTGCCAGCACATCGCCCTTTTTGTTTTGCCCCGCCATAATTTGCGCCATGGCGGCGGCCGACATATGCACTGCGCCGCTGGCCAGCGCCATTCTGCGTGTCACTGCCTTATCGCCCACATCCACCATCACCGCGCGGCCTGTGCCATCAATATGCGTCAATTTACTATCCGTCATCACCATCTCTCCAGCGTGCTTTATCCGCATGGTCCTGTGCGCGCGGTTCTATCCATTGAGCGCCGGCCTGTGTCACCTCCTGCTTCCAAAAAGCGGCTTCGCTTTTTAGCCAGTCCATCAGAAAATCTGTCGCCAAAAAGGCCGTGCGGCGATGCTTTGCGCTGGTGCCGACAAACACAATAGTTTCACCGGGCAGAATATCGCCAACACGGTGGATAATATGCACCTGCCCTAAATCCGGCCAGCGCCCCCGCGCCTGCGCTACACCGTCCGCGATACTGCCCTCGGTAAAGCCGGGATAATGCTGTAATATAATGCGCTGCACTGGACTGGATTCAGAACCGGATGCCGCGCTATCGGGCCGCGCTATGCCGGTGAAGCAGGCCAATGCGCCGTCGCCCTTTGCGGCAATGCGCAGCGCCCGATGCGCACTCTCCGGGTCCAGCGGATCATCTGCACAGATAATGATATCCATAGGCAAATCAGCCGCCACTTACCGGGGCCAGAAATGCCACCACATCACCATTGTGCAAGAGAGTGTCCGCACCCACTATAGACTGGTTTACTGCAATGCGGCTGCCCTTTTTATGATAGAGCGCTGAAAATGCCGCGTTTTCCTGCGCCAATTGCGCGGCCAGATCAGCAACAGTTATTCCCGCCTCAACACTGCGCGGGCCATCGGCCAACACATCGCCAAAAGCGCCAAAAAATAACAGGCTGATCTGCGCCAAGCCGTTACCCGCCCGTTGCTGACATGGTGCGCGATACAGCCGCATTGCCTTGCTCTATCGCGCTAACAAAATCATGCTGCTCCGGCTTTTGGTGCATGGCGCGGGCCACCAGCGCATCAAGCGCTGCATCATCATGGGCCATATTGCCCATATCATCTTCTTGGCGCATAATTTTGGCGAAATCAAAATAAAGATCATGGCCCAGACACGGGTAAAGCCGCCCCGCCGCGGTCACCCGCACACGGTTGCAGCTTGCACAGAAATTGCCAGACATGGGCGCAATAAAGCCAATGCGCCCGCCAGTTTCCTGCACCTCCATATAGCGCGATGGCCCCGATGTGCGGTGCGCGGCTTCGTGCAAAGTCCAATGCTGCGCCAGATCGCCCTCCACCTTGGCCAGCGATAGAAACTCCGGCTTCTCACCATGCGCCATGGGCATGGTTTCTATCAGGCTAATGTCCATCCCCTTGCCATGCGCCCACCGGGTCATCTCCATAATCTCGCTCAGACGGGTATCGGCCATAGTGACCATATTAA
The DNA here is from genome assembly GCA_964484855.1 of uncultured Sphingomonadaceae bacterium. Lineage (GTDB taxonomy): Bacteria > Pseudomonadota > Alphaproteobacteria > Sphingomonadales > Sphingomonadaceae > Alterisphingorhabdus. Next base: position 2,756 of record CAZAHS010000150.1, read on the forward strand.
TTTTCACCTTTATGCCCGCTGCCAATGCCGCATCTATACCGCCCAGCACCACATCCAACCGGCCCAGCCGCGTGATGCTGGCAAAGCGCTCTGCATCCAGTGTATCGAGCGATACGTTAATCCGCTCCACACCCAGATCAGCCAGCCGCGCCGCATTCTGCGCCAGCCGCGTGCCATTGCTGGTAATGGTCACTTCTTTCAGGGCGCCATCATGCTTATGCCGCATCAGCCGCGCCACCAGATCTAGGCAATCACCGCGCACCAATGGCTCCCCGCCGGTAATGCGAATATGCTGAACCCCGCGGGCAATAAAGGCGCTGGCCAGCCGGTCCAGCTCATCCAGCGTCAGCAGCTCTTTGCGCGGCATGAAGCGCATATCATGCGGCATACAATAGGTGCAGCGCAGATCACACCGGTCCGTGATAGACAGACGCAAATAGCGTATCTGACGGCCAAAACCATCCACCATTATCGGCTGATGGGCAGCGGGTCGCAGCGGCGCGGAGGATGGGGCAAAACTGTTCATAATATAAAGGCCGCCCGCCAAAACAGGCGCAGCGACACAAAAAGGATAAGCAATGCCGTGGCAAGGCGCAAGGCGTTTAGCGGCAATCGCACCGCGCCCAGCCAAGACCCCAATGCGCCGCAGACCAGCACCGCCGGCAATAATGGCCAATAACTTATCAGCGCCGCATTATCCGCGCCGTCCCAACGGGCAAATTGCCCCGCCAATCCCGCCAGTGAATTGAGCAGGATGAACAATGATGCAGCGCCCGCAATGTGGCGCGGACTGCCCCAGCGCATAAGATAGAGGATAGGCGCTAAAAATATGCCGCCGCCAATGCCAACAATGCCCGACAGCAGGCCCAGACCAGCCCCGATGATAAGGCCGATGATAAGGCCGATAATACGACCAAACAGCGTATCATCCTGCCGCCCCAATGGCGCTTCATCCGCTCCGACCTGCGCACCTTTGGGGCCGCCCAGCAAGATCAGACCCGCCGCTACAAACAGCGCACTGGCCAGCAGCCAGATAAACAGCGCCTCACTCACCGGCAATTGCCCGCCCGCCCATGCCGCCGGAACAGAGAGCAGCAGAAACGGCCATATCCGCCGCCAGTCAACCGCTCCTGATCGCGCAAAGCGCCATGTGCCGCCCGCCACCACCAGCACATTACACAATAGGGATATGACCGGCAGGATGCGGTAATCTGTGCCGCTTATGGCCAGCAGGGCCGTATAGGTGGAGCCGCCGCCAAAGCCGATAGCGGCATAAAGCAAGGCGGTGATGCCAAAAGCGGGGATAAGGAACAGGGCCATATTGGCGCTATTTATAATGCTCGCGCCGGTCCCCAAAATCGCGCACCCGCTTGCGCCAATTGCGATAGCTGGTTGGCTTAAGATTATCGCGCATCAATGCCTTTACCGCTTTTTCAGCCAGGCCATATTGCTGCTCAATCTGGTCAAAGCGGACATGATCGCTCAGCGCCATTTCAATAATCGCGCTTTTATCGGCGTCTGACAATGTATGACCGGCCATATATAGCTTCCATAGTAAAAATGATGCGCCCGCCACTAAAGACACGGCAAAGTGGTTATAATATGCCTATATTATGGAAAGCCTGTTGGACATTTACAACTTGGCGTATGAATGGGGCAAAAGCGATTACACAATTTTGTGAAATTGTGATTTTGTGTAATTGTGATTTTGTGAAGCTGTGAAACACAAATATCGCAATATCGTCTTTCCGCGCCGCCTGCTAGGGGCAATATATGCCCTGAAACAGCAAGAAAATCAAGCTTTGTCAGTCATTGGTGGATTAGCCGTTGGCGCAGCAATGGGCGCCGAAATAATCCTCCAAAGAACTGATATATAAGTTAAATATTATGCGCTCGGGATATGCCAATCAACTTATTGTAGCCTATAATTCCTTGCCAGATTGACATTTGGTCCAGACTGGCCGTGCCCGCCAATCATTTGGAAAACCCATTGCCGTCAACTCTAACGCTTGAGCTTCACAAAGCAGATTGAACAGCCGCGCTGGAAATGTAGTCTCGTTGCTTTGATTTTCCATCAATCGGATCAATATCACTAGCACATTATAAATATAGTTTTGTGGCTGGGTTTGTTCTGGATTTTCGGCAGATGGTTTTTCAAAAGCCATGTCGTCACGAAAGCGTTGTATAAGTGGAGGGCGCTTTATAATTTTTCTGTTCCACAACCGTCCGTGATGGGCGCAGATATTTCTAACCAAAGCAAGCACTTGCAAAGTTGTTTCCAATAGCTCGCGTGTAGGCAGACCCAAATCACGAGCGACGCTGGATTTTAGTCTATTGTTTGACGTTCTGGCAAACCATTGCGATAATTCGCCTAATGTCATGGTTTCGGTAACGGCCCATAATGGCGGCAGCACTGGTGAATTATATTTTCTCTTATAATGGTCGATGAATGTCTCGTTACTATCATCAACTCGCTTTGCAACAGTTGCCAGCATTTGGGGATGCTTTAGTCCGCAGCGAAAATTTTCATTATCCAAATAGCCATGCGCTCCATATTCAAGCGTGAAGCGATTGGTCCAGCGTGCCCTAACTGCTATTTCGACTCTTTCAATCGCCTCCATCGTCAATAAGCGAAGCTTTCTATCGAAAATATATATCCGAACCACATCCTCAAAACGACACCCTGCTCTAAATTTCTTGCTTCTGGTATCGCCTTCTTTTGGCAATTGCTCCATTGGTAGCCAATATGCGCTCAAACGATAATAGCCAACGGTCTCAAGCCATTTGATGACCAAATCCATATCATCACAAACCATACCCCGATCTCGCAAAAGCTGGGCTTGATCCTTAATTTCTGTGGCGGGTTTCTCATATTTCATCCGTATAAATATCTAGATGAAAATTTGAAAAAAGTAACCCCCCGGTATTGAGCATATCTCCTTATAAGAGGCATAGGCCTGGGGGGTGTTGTTGCAAACAATATAATCATCTCACGATGAATCGTCCATTAAAATACGATATGTCAGGACAAATTTCCTTTATCGCATTACAATATATTGATTTTTTCCGCCTTCCAAACCGATCATTGCCTTACATCTCACGCAATTGTGACGGCGGTTTCATGTTCGTAATAATGCGCGTGGCTTCCGGGTTACCGGATGGCACAAAAACGCGAAGGGTAAACGGCTTGCTCATTT
>CAZAHS010000151.1:0-5948 GCA_964484855.1 uncultured Sphingomonadaceae bacterium
TCCGGCTCTGGCGACTCCCTTTTGCGACGGAACGTTTGCAGAGGGCATATTTCGTGACTTTATAGAGTGGCAAATCGCTGAAGGCAGCGCGGCCTTGGTGCCATGTGGCACTACGGGCGAAGCGGCCACCATGTCTATTGACGAGCATAATCACATAATCGCTGTCTGTGTCGATCAGGCGGCGGGGCGTGTGCCCGTCATCGCTGGCTGCGGTTCCAATGATACAAAGGTGGCGCTGGCGCATATGCATGCGGCCAAGAAAGCGGGCGCAGATGCCGCTTTGGTGGTGCCGCCTTATTATAACCGGCCCAATCAACGCGGCATATTGGCGCATTTTGAAATGCTGGCAAAAGGGTGCGATCTTCCGATTATCGCCTATAATGTGCCTGCGCGCACAGTCACGGACATAAATTGTGATACTATGGCGCATATGGCGAATGCTGGCTGGATTAAAGGTGTAAAAGACGCAACGGGCGAGCTGGACCGTGTGGGCGCGCATCGCGGCGCATGTGGGGCGGATTTCTGCCAGCTATCGGGCAATGATGATATTGCTCTGGGCCATTATGCCATGGGCGGTGCAGGCTGTGTGTCGGTGAGCGCTAATGTCGCGCCGCGTCTTTGTGCCGATTTTCAGGCCGCTTTGACAAAGGGCGATATGGCCGCAGCGCAGGCGCTACAGGATAAATTATTCCCGCTGCACAAAGCGCTGTTTTCTGATGCCTCGCCCGGGCCTGTAAAATATGCGCTCAGCAAAGTGCGCGCTGATTTCCCGCTGGAGCTGCGCCTGCCCATGACTGCGCCAAGCGCGGAAAGCTGCGCTATAGTGGATGCTGCCTTGGCCCATGCAGATTTGGTGTAACGCGTCATGGCACGCCCAAAACCTAAAGCATTTGATAAAGTCAAAACCGTTGCCGAAAACCGGCGCGCCCGTTTTGACTATTCTATCGATGAAGTGTTTGAAGCCGGTATTGCCCTGCAAGGCACAGAAGTGAAATCGCTGCGCTTTGGCGAAGGCACCATTGCCGAAAGCTATGCCGAGGTTAAGGATGGTCAGGTTTTTCTGATCAATTCCAATGTTCCGGAATTTAGCCATGGCAACCGCTTCAACCATGAGCCAAAGCGCCCGCGCAAGCTGCTTCTCAATGCGCGGGAGATTAACAAAATGCATGGGGCGGTGAACCGCAAGGGCATGACATTGGTGCCGCTCTCTATATATTTTAATGGCCAAGGCCGCGCAAAGGTTGAGCTGGCGCTCGCAAAAGGCAAAAAAGCGCCTGATAAACGCGCAACAATTAAAGAGCGTGATTGGAAACGGCAGCAGGGACGCCTATTAAAAGAGAATGGGTAAAATTTCACTCTTTTCGGATTCGCAATGATTGGCCGTGCCTTTCAATGGCTCACTGCCAAAATGCCGACCCGTGAGGGTATGGAGCGCAACAAATATATTCGTCCTATTGCCGGGCGAGTGCTGCGCTCTGAATTGTGGCGTTTCACGCGCCGGTCTGTGCCGCGCGGCGTTGCCTTGGGCATGTTGGCGGCGTTTCTTATTCCTGTTGGCCAGATATTCGTTGCGGCCTTTTTCGCTTTGCCGTTCCGCGCCAATGTGCCGGTTGCTGCATTATCGACTTTTATAACCAATCCGCTGAGCTATCCCTTTTGGATATATGTCGCCAATCGGGTTGGTGATTTTGTTCTGCAAATTGACGCGCTTACTTATGGTGAACCGCTTAACACGCAAATGCGCAGCACCATGGGGGAATGGATTAGCTGGATTTTCCTTGAAACCGGCGTAACGGCATTTGGCTTTGCTGTGCTTGCAGTTATCTTTGCATCTTTGGGTTATGTCATCGCATCATTTGGCTGGCGCTATTGGATTGGTCTTAAGCGTCGGCGTTCGCAATTGCGCAAACAGCCATAATCCGGCTAAAGGGTATTTGAAGCAGCAATGCCGCTCTGACCAGCGGGGAAGGGGGCTGCATTTTGCGGTAAGAAGGAATCGTCTTGGCGGACATTGATAATAATTGGCAAAACCTGCTGGTATCTGGAGAGAATAGCAGTGACACCGCGCTTTGGCCGGTGCTGATATCGTCACTGGCGCTTATCTGCTGCGTAATATTGGTGTATTTGGCCACGCGCGACGTGACCATCACCCTGATATTATTTTCTGCCATGGTGTTCTTTGCCGGTTTCGCCATGCTGTATATGCGCTCCATCACAGGCGCTGGGGAGCAAGAGCAGATTACCCCTGACTGGACCGTTACTGCTGCCGCGGCCGATCATCCGGAAATATTGATTGCTATTACCGACCGTGCTGGCCGTTTGGTGTGCAGCAACCCGAAATATAGCCAGTTAACGCAGCAGCCGGTTGCTCCGCCGGGGTTGCCGCTCGATCAAGGCTCATCTGAAATATTGCTAGAGGCCGCGCGTACGGCATGGCGCGATGGAGAGGCGGATGCAGACAGTATTCGCCATTCCGGCCGCAATTATGAGGTATATGTTGCCCGCGCTGGCAGGGGGGAAGACCATTTGCTGTGGCGAATGCAGCCGGTCACGCAATCCAGCCTGATAGATGATGCGCGCAAGATGCTAAGCGGCAAACCCGGTTTGGCCGCTGGCCGTGCTGGCCTTATGGTGTGTGTCGTTGGGCCGGAAGGGCGTATTCGCGCGGCGAATGGCGGCTTTGCGCGCCGTGCAACCGGTGATAATGCAGCCAATGTGGTTGGCCGTGATCTGGGCAGTTTCCTGCGCACAGATGATAAGGAAAATCTTTATTTTGAGCGGGAAATTGGTGTGCGCCGCCCATTGCGGCTAGTGCATGTGCCTTTATCAGACCCGCATGAGCCGCTGCCTGAAGATATAAGCCATGTACCGGGTATGTTTCTGTTGCTTGATCGCGGCGACCAGATGGTGGACCGCAGCAACGCCATGCAACAAATTGAGTTCATGCTCTCATTGCTGCCTATTGGTTTGGCCATGGTTGACCGTGATGGACGCTTTCTGTTTGCCAATGACAGCTTTATGCGGGTGATTGGCCGAGAGGGCAGCGCCGCGCCGTCTTATCCCGGTGATTTGGTGGTGCGAGAGGATAAATCCGTGCTGGCCGATACTATTCGCCGCTTTGCAACGGGGCGCTCTCAAACCGGTGATCTTGCCATCCGTTTGAAAGATATGCCCGATGATCCGGTATCGCTCAGCCTATCCGGCATTAGGGGGCTTGGCGATGCAGCAGTGCTGCTTTCCCTGCGCGATAATAGCGAAGAGGCAAAGCTGAAACGGCAGGTCGCCCAAGCGACAAAGATGCAGGCTATTGGCCAGCTTGCGGGCGGGGTTGCGCATGATTTTAACAATGTGCTGACCGCCATTATCGGCCATTGTGATCTGATGCTGCTGCGCCATAGTCCGGGCGATAGCGATTATGACGATATTCAGCAGATTAAGAATAATAGCAGCCGCGCCGCCAGTTTAACGCGGCAATTGCTGGCCTTTTCGCGTCAACAGACGCTGCGTCCGCAAATCATTCAACTGCCCGATATTGTGTCAGAGGTGTCGCATCTTCTGGGCCGGTTAATGGGTGAGGGGGTTAAGCTTGAGGTGCGCCATGATCGCAACCTTGGTGCCATTCGTGCTGATCCTGGTCAATTGGAACAGGTTATCGTCAATCTGGCCGTCAATGCCCGTGATGCGATGGAAGGCAATGGCACTTTGTCGATTGAGACAAAGAATTTCACCAGCGATCATATTCGCAAGTCAAACCGCGACATTCTGCCCATTGCGCAATATTCCGCCATTGTGGTGACAGATAGCGGCAGCGGCATTCCGCCAGAATTACAGGCCAAGATTTTTGAGCCATTTTTTACGACCAAAGATATCGGCAAGGGAACAGGGCTGGGCCTCTCCACTGTTTATGGTATTATCAAACAATCTGGCGGCTATGTTTTTGTCGATTCAGAAATCGGCAAAGGCACATCCTTCACCATTTATTTCCCGGTTTTTGATGGCCCTGTCGATGCGAGTAAAGAGCCTGCAAAAATTACTGATAGCCCGCCTGTTCAAAACAATTGGGGCAGCGGCACCATCTTGCTGGTGGAGGATGAGGATATGGTCCGCGCCGTTGCTGAACGTGCGCTATCGCGTCAGGGCTATACTATCATAACGGCCAGTGATGGCGAGGATGGTCTAGAGCAGTTTAATGCCAATGGCGGTATCTCCGGCGGTATTGATCTGGTGATTAGTGATGTTGTCATGCCGGTGATGGATGGCCCTGCTATGGCGAAAGAGATCCGGACCCTTAATTCGCAACTGCCAATTTTGTTTATGTCCGGCTATGCGGAGGAGCAATTGCGCCAGTCCATTGATATTGACCGTATGTTCTTTTTGCCCAAGCCATTTTCTGTGGCGCAAATATGCGAAACAGCAGGCCGTGCATTGGCCCAATATGCCCAGGATGGTGCGGATTAATGGCGGCGGCGCAATTTCTTATCGTGGAAGATGAAGCGATGATTGCCATGCTGGTGGAGGACAGCCTTGAGGATATGGGGCACGGTGTCATGGCAATTTGCAGCAATGTGGATGAAGCTTTGGCCGCGCTGTCAGGCACGGTGCCCTCTGCCGCGATATTGGATATTAATCTGGGCCGACAGACCAGTTGGCCAATTGCACGGGCGCTGCAATCATTGGCGATTCCCTATATAGTGACCAGCGGCAATGCCGATGTGCATTTCCCTGATGATATTATACCCGTGTCTATATTGGCCAAACCATTTGCGCATGCGGCATTGGTAGACACTGTAAATCAGCTACTCTCTTAAAAAAATCAGTGGCGGAACATGGCTATTTTGTTCTTCACTTGTTCTAAAAGAACAAATGATGTACGAATTGATTATTGATTGATTCGTTATAGGCATCTAGGTGAAGGAACAGGCAATGGCCGGACAGTTAAAACTCGTAGAAGCAGAAAAGCAGGCAAAGACTATGGATCGGCAAAAAGCACTGGATGCAGCCCTTGCGCAAATTGATCGCGCTTTTGGTAAAGGCTCGGCAATGAAGCTGGGTTCGCGCGAAGCCATGAATATTGAGGCGGTGTCCACTGGCTCATTGGGCCTTGATATTGCTCTGGGTATTGGCGGCCTGCCGCGCGGCCGGATTATCGAAATTTACGGCCCTGAAAGCTCGGGCAAGACAACTTTGGCGCTGCATACAGTAGCCGAGGCACAAAAAACCGGCGGTACAGCGGCTTTTGTTGATGCCGAGCATGCGCTTGACCCTGTATATGCCAAAAAACTGGGTGTTGATATTGACGAGCTTATTGTTTCTCAGCCCGATACAGGTGAGCAGGCGCTAGAAATTGTGGATACGCTGGTGCGTTCCAATGCTGTTGACATATTGGTGATCGATTCTGTGGCGGCGCTGGTACCGCGTGCAGAGATTGAGGGTGAGATGGGCGATAGCCATGTCGGCCTGCAAGCGCGGCTAATGAGCCAATCGCTACGCAAATTGACCGGTTCGATTGCGAAATCGCGCACTATGGTGATTTTTATCAACCAATTACGCATGAAAATCGGTGTGATGTACGGCAATCCTGAAACCACAACCGGCGGCAATGCGCTGAAATTCTATGCCTCTGTGCGCCTTGATATTCGCCGCACGGGCCAGATTAAAGACCGTGACGATATTATTGGCAACGCAACCCGCGTTAAAGTGGTGAAAAACAAAGTTGCGCCGCCGTTCAAACAGGTCGAATTTGATATCATGTATGGCGAAGGTGTTTCCAAAGTCGGGGAGATTCTCGACCTTGGTGTGAAGGCCGGCATTGTTGAAAAATCCGGTAGCTGGTTCTCTTATGATTCAGTGCGTATCGGACAGGGGCGTGAAAACTCGAAAAAATTCCTGCTCGAAAATACTGAAATGATGGCAAAGCTTGAAAAAGCTATTCGCGGCGAAGAAGATAA
>CAZAHS010000152.1:0-5885 GCA_964484855.1 uncultured Sphingomonadaceae bacterium
CATCGCGGAAATAGCTGTGCATGATGCTGGGGCCGCTACACCAGATTTTACCAATGGCTTTTTCCGGTAATATGGTGCCGTTTTCCTCACGGATTTCTACCGTCATATCCTTGGCGGGTTTGCCGCAATTGACGACCGCGCGCATACGTGCAGTTTTATTGTCATTTTGCTCGCCCATATCAGACATGCCGGAAAGGCGCGTTTCCTCGACCATCTCAACCATTATGCCTTCTCCTGGCGGCATAATGGTGACGGCCAATGTCGCTTCTGCAAGGCCATAGCTTGGACAAAATACTTTTGCGCTAAACCCCGCAGGCCCAAAAGCGTCTACAAAGCTTTGCATAACTTCGGGGCGGATCATGTCCGCGCCATTGCCGGCCAGCCGCCAGCGGGACAGGTCAAGGCGTTCATTTACCTTTGACTGGCTGCCGATGCGGCGCGCGCAAATATCATAGCCAAATGTTGGTGAATAGCTGATGGTTGTGCCCTGATTACGGCTGACCATATCCAGCCACGCCAATGGACGGCGGGCAAAATGCTCGGTGCGCAGATAATCGGTCGAAACCTGATTGGCGACCGGTGACAGGAAACATCCCACCAGACCCATATCATGATACCATGGCAGCCATGAAACACAGCGGTCGCTCTGGATCACCTCCATGCCGGTGCTATGTGCTGATAAATTGTTGAGCAGTGCATGATGGGTAACGGCAACCCCATGCGGGAAGCGGGTTGAACCACTGGAATATTGCAGATAGCAAATATCATGAGGTTGGGCAGTTGGCAGATCACACTCCATTGGGGGTTGATCTACAAAATCTTCCCAAGCAATGCCTTTAATGCCGCATTGCTGTGCTGCTGCACCGGCCATGTCGTTAAGCTCGGCAGGGAAGAACAACATGCTGGGGTCACAACTTTTGAGTTGGACAGATAATTGGTCAATATAGGATTCTTTGCCGCCAAAACTGGTTGGTAAAGGCAATGGAACAGGCCACGCGCCGGCATAAACCACACCAAAGAAAAGTGCCGCAAATTCCGGTCCGGTTTCTGCAACAAGGGCAATGCGTTCTTGCGGCTGCACGCCATTTGCAAGCAAGCGGCAGGCATTTGATATGGCATCTTTGCGCAGCTCGGCAAAAGTATAGGGACGTTCCAAATTGCCACGCGCATCATGAAAGTTCAGGCCGCGATTACCCTTTGCGGCATAGTCCAAAGCCTCACCCAACGTATCAAATTCCGCAAAAATACGGGGCAGGTCGTCATGTGTTGGTGTTGGCGTAATGTTTACGGCCTCACTCATATTGCCCCCGCTTCAATAATGGGTTGAACGATTATTATCATTTTGGCTCATAATTCCCAAAGTTTGATGCGTCACACAAGGACAAATTATTATGTTATCTTTCCGGCCATGCAGAATTATGTCTATGCTGCGCAACAAAAATTTATGCAAGGTTTCCCAAAGACCAAAGTCTGGCCAAAAATTAGACACGACTATGGCATAATGATGGCGAGAAACAAAATGACACTGCATAAAGGCGCGAATGAGCAACAATAACGGTTCTTTTAATAAGGGGAAATTCCCGGCTGGGAACAGTCAGAATGTGCGCAAAGCCCGCCCGCTTGATCGCCAGCGGCTGCGCGATATGACCCTGCGCTATGTCGCCCGCTATGCAACCAGCTCTGCCAAATTACGCGATTATCTGCGGCGAAAATTGCGCGAACGCGGTTGGCAGGGTGAGGATGCCCCCGATGTTGAGGGGCTGGTGGGCTATTGTCTGGAAAAGGGTTATGTCGATGATGCGCTTTATGCCCGTCAAAAAGCTGATGATTTAACACGGCGCGGTTATGGGCGCAGGCGCGTTGATACCATGTTGTTCACATCGGGCATTGCCGATGATGATGCATCAGAAGCACGCGAATTGGCCGATTCAGCAAAATGGCATGCGGCTCTGCTTTATGCGCGGCGAAAGCGTATTGGCCCATTTGTGCGCGCCGATAAAATTCAACCAGATAATGATCCTGCCCAAAAAGACCGGCAAATTGCGGCTATGCTGCGCGCAGGCCATGATATGGAGGTAGTTCGGGCGATCATAAATACGCAGGATTTTGCGCGCTTGCGTGAAAAAGGCGATGAAGCATTGGATGAAGCGCTGGACCGCTTTGACCAGCCATTCTAGCATCTAGGCCAGTAAATTATTCTGCCGCGCATAAGGAATTAAATGATGTTTGCCCGCTTTCTATCACTTGCCCCAATGCTATTGGCTTTAATACTGGTTGCCGGCTGCGCATCGGATGGCGATGGTGCACAAACGGCCAATGCTGCGGATGCTGATGGCGCTACGCTGGCACCGTCTGGACTGGATATTGCGCCTTTGACCATAAAAAGCGCAGATAAGAGCCACAAATTTTCTGTCGAAGTGGCACGCACTGCGCAGGAACAAGCGCGCGGTCTGATGTTCCGCAGTGAGCTTGCGCCTGATAAAGGGATGATTTTTCCCTTTGATGCGCCGCGCCGCGCTAATTTCTGGATGAAAAACACCCAAATCTCGCTCGATATTATTTTTGTCCGCAGTGATGGGTCAATTGAAAGCATTGCCCCTAATACCTTACCCTATTCGCTGGACGGTGTGCCTTCTGGCGAACCTGTGGCAATGGTGCTGGAATTGGCCTCCGGACGTGCTGCTGAACTGGGTCTAAAGGCTGGCGATATCGTTAAATGGACAGACCCGCGCAGATGATGCACTCCAGTCACAGCCGCGCGCGATGCACCATTATGTTACCACTTTTTTATTGCCACTTGGCCATGACACAGAGTAAGCGGACGCCATGGGCATTTTAGGAAAAATCTTTACATGGTGGGACGGGGCTACCATCGGAACCCATTTGTGGACCAGCCGTAAAGGCGTCCGCGTGGGTGAAGACAGTTTCGGCAACATCTATTATCGCAGCAAATCGGTTAAAGATGGCGAGCGTGAACGGCGCTGGGTTATTTATAATGGCCCTAATGATGCCAGCCGCGTGCCATCTGAATGGCATGGCTGGCTACATCAAAGCTATGATGAGGTGCCGGAAAGCCATTTGCCGCCTCCGCGTATTTGGGAACGCGATTATGTGCCGAATATGACGGGCACGATCAGCGCATATCGGCCAAGCGGCGCTTTAGAGCGCGGCGCAAAAAGGGCGGCCTCTAGCGGGGATTATGAAGCCTGGTCACCGGAAGACTGATATTTTGCCTGCTGACCGTTCCATATTCTTTCGCACTCATCGTCATCGCAATTGGGCGCTATATGCAGCGCTTTGCATGTCCTTTGCGCTTGCGGCTTGTGGTTCGCTTACCGGTTCTGAAACCGAAGAGGCGGAAAAGACAGCCAAGCCAGCGCCAAAGGCTGATGCATTGCCCGATGCGGCGCCGGCAGCAGCGGTTGATTCCGCGGCCGCCGTGCAAACTGGTCAGGATGAGCAACTGGGCACACCCATGGCGCAGCGCGTTGCGACAATAGGGTTTTTGAACAAACGCAATAACCAAATGCGCGATTTAAAGATGAAGCCTGGTGAAGCGCAGCGCATCGGCAATGTTGTTGTGCGCATGGAGGCCTGTGAACGCACAGCCCCGTGGGAAACACCCGCAGAATCAGGCGCTTTTGTTCAGGTTCTGGTGCAGGATAAACCGAAAAGAAACAGCAATGACGAACCGAAATGGCGGCGGATTTTTTCCGGTTGGTTGTTTAAGGAATCGCCATCAGCAAATGTTGTCGAGCATCCTATTTATGATGTCTGGATTAAAAATTGCGCGATGCGTTTTCCCGGCGAAGAAGACATAATAGAGGATGTTGTGGCCGATTCTGATGCAACGGACAGGCCTGCACGGGCAGCGTCAACTGGCGATTCGCGCAGTGGCAGCGGTGCATCTGGATCGACCAGCCGTCCCAGAGCATCGGGCAATGAAGGTTCTGCACCTGAAAGGCCTGCGCGCCCTGTAGCTCCGGTTCCTGCTCCTTCACCTGCACCAGAAGCAGCGCCGTCTCCTGCCCCGACTTTACCAGAGCCGACCATTGAGGATTTGCTGGATGAAGTTGACGGATAGGCTTGAGCGCTGTCTGTTTCATCCTTAGTGAAAAGCGATGTGGCGGCCATATTGCTAAGGCGTGGGCGTGATTGCGGTTTGGCAAAATTGCTGTCAGCCAGCACCTTAGCCAGCATAAGTACATAATCCTCCTGGCTGATTTCAACCGCGCCAAGACTGGCCAAATGGTCGGTCATAAATTGACAGTCGAGCAGTTTGAAACCGCCCAGACGCATCGCCGCAACCAATGCAGCCAACGCGACTTTTGACGCATTATCTGCGCGGCTGAACATGCTTTCACCGCAAAAAACTCTGCCCAGTGAAACGCCGTAAAGCCCGCCAACCAATGCATCATCTTGCCAGCATTCTATGCTATGGGCATGGCCAAGCCGGTGCAAAAGCTGGTAACTTTCGCGGATTTCTCTGTTGATCCAGCTATCCTCTCGATCAGGTGCAGTTTCCGCGCAAAGGCTCAGGATATTGGCAAATGCGCGATTGCACGTGATAGTGAAACTATCGCGGCGCAATGTCTTGCGCAAAGAGCGCGACATATGAAATCCATCTAGCGGCAAAATAGCGCGGTCACGCGGTTCCACCCAAAAGACATCGCTCGCTTCTCGCGAATCGGCCATGGGGAATAGGCCAACCGAATAGGCGCGTAATAATGTTTCAGGATCAATTGTCATGATGGGATAGACTTAATGAGGATGTAGCGCGCATGGAACCTTTGATAGATAATATTTCTATCATGTTTTGTATTTTGGCAATTGCTCGCTTGCCACATCACGGCGAAAGCGTTAAATGCCGCCATCAAGGTAAGGCATGATAATGTTTTTATTACCTTTAGGGGTGTAGCTCAGTTGGTAGAGCGTCGGTCTCCAAAACCGAAGGCCCACGGTTCGAGCCCGTGCGCCCCTGCCATTTGGTCACAATAAAATCAGATATTTCAATCCTTTGGTTATTACCTTCTTTAAAATGAACCTTATGGCTATTTGCTGAGTAATACATATCTCAAGGAATCAATATGTCACAGCCAGAAACACCGATGGGTAACGCATCCAACACAGAACTGAAAACATGGGTTAAACCAAGTTTGACTGTTCTCGAATACGCAATTGATGATGTATTAGGTGGAGCTGGGGTGAACGCCGAAGGTTTTGGTACGTTTACTAGCTAAATAAAACATAACTGAAATTCATGCGTTAAGATCAGTTAAATATTTTTGCGCCAAATTATCGGTAATTTTCATAGTATTGGTGGTGACATAAGGGCCAATAATATATCGCTATCCCATGTATAATCGGTCTTCTATGAGCAAAAAGTGGGATTCGCGTCTAATCATCAGCGGTTTCGCGCTGATGGCGTTGGCGGTCTTTTTCTGGACGCAATCGCGCTATCCTGCTCTTAATGAGAAGGCGCTTATGGGCGGCGACACGCCCATGTCTGGCCTGTCTTTTGATATTGTTCTTGATATATTTCCCAACAGCCCGATCTGGTGGGAAATTATTGCCAATATTGCCAATTGGATTTTCACCAATTTAAAGGGCATGACCTTTGGCGTGCTGTTCGGCGCGGCCATGCTGACCCTTTTGTCGGTTATTAAAAAGAAAAGTTTTGAAAATGGGTTTGCCAATGCTGCGCTGGGCGCGGTTATTGGCGCGCCTTTGGGGGTGTGCGTTAATTGTGCGGCACCTATAGCGCTGGGCCTGCATATGGGCCGTATGCGGCTAGAGACAACGCTTTCTGCGCTTATTGCCTCACCCACTTTGAATGTCATTGTCGTGACGATGAGTTTTTCCTTGCTGCCCTTCCATGTGGCGGG
>CAZAHS010000153.1:0-5849 GCA_964484855.1 uncultured Sphingomonadaceae bacterium
TCACTGGTCACCAGATTGCGAATAGCGGGCACATTACCCACCAGCTTCATACCGGCGCGGCGCAAACGGCGCACTGGCGGGCTGGACAGGCCAAATAACCGCGTCAGCCCATCGGTCGCGGCGGCCATCATGGTCACATCATTATCGCGCCAATTGCTATAGCGCGCCAATTGCGCCGCGCTGCCTGGGTCTAGCCCCATGCGCAGACTGTCCGCAACAATCTCTGCCAAACAGGCAACATCGCGCAGTCCCAGATTAAAACCCTGCCCCGCAATAGGGTGCAGCGCATGGGCGCCATCCCCAATCAGAACAGCGCGGCCTTTTGCTGGCCGGTTCACGACATGAAAGGACAAAGGATAGGCTGTGCGCTCGCCCATCAGGCTAAGGTCACCAAATAAAGGCTGTAAAATCTTGTCCAGCTCCGCAACAAAACCGCGCGGTGACAGAGCAAGATAGCCCGCTGCCTTATCCGCAGGCAAAGACCAGACCAAAGAGGAGCGGTGCGCGCTGTCTACAGGCCCTGTTTTGGCCGTTCTGGATGCCTCATCTGGCTGCTGCGCATCAGGAAGCGGCAACATGGCAAGCGGCCCATCGGAAAAAAACAGCTCATGGGCAACACCGCCATGCGGCCATTGATGGGCGATAGTGGCGACAATCGCCTGATGGTCATATTGCCAGCGTGTTGGCACAAAACCCTTTGCATCGCGGGTGGATGATGCGCGGCCCTCAGCAATCACAAGCAACGGCGCATGCAGGTTTGTGCCATCATCTAATGCAACAGTGCAGCCCTGTGCATCTTCGTCCTGATGCGCAATATGCGCGCCAAAATGACAGGTCACCAGATCATCGGCAGAAAGAGCATCATATAATGCCGCTGTCAGCACTATATTGGGCACCATCTGGCCCATTGCGCCCTGTTCAATATATTCCGCGCCATCAGCATCTGCACTGTCACTGCCGAAATTTAGCGGCGCGCCGTCTGCGCCGTCACGCACCTCAATCGCGTTAATCGGCTGGGATGCCGGGGCCAGAGCCTGTTCCAGCCCCAATGCGCAAAACATGTCCCAGCTTGACCGGATAATCGCCGTGGCGCGGATATCGCTGTCATGATCGCCGCCGCGATGCGCCACAGCATCGGCGCTGCGCCGGTCGATAAGCTGCACATTCACGCCAGCCCGCGCCAATGCCAGCGCCATGGTCAGACCAATCAGCCCGGCCCCTGAAATAATGACGTCGCTTTGCGTCTTTGCTATTGCTTCAGATTGCGGTTTTGCGGTGTTTTTTGCTGCCATAATGCACCTTTATCGTGAAGCTAATCGCTATGCAAAGAATTGGTGGTGCATCAGTTTGATAAATCAAATTTTCTGTCCAACTCTGGCGGGAAAAATACACCCTTGATGCAATCAGGGTTTCTTACTGCGATTTGAACGTGGCTTTGATGGTAAAATGCAGCGCCAGGGTAAAGTTCATCGCCTTCCGTAAACATTCCTCTAACAGTATCAAAATAAGAGGTTGTTTGATCAACTTCATCATCCATTTGGAATTCTAGCATTTTGTGAAGATGTTTTATGACATCGCAATCTAGCGCCCTTGCGCGCCTATCTTTATCCCCACCTTTTTTCATATTAGTATTTTTGGGGAGACTTTTTCCAGACTTTTCACAAAACTGTACGAAGGAAGAATAGGCGGACTTCACCATTTCTTGATCTGTCCGATTTAATAAATCCAAGCAATTGCGTAGGTCTATAATGGCACCGACGACGGCTGGATTCTGGTAATCTCCATCTGCTGATCGCTGTTTTGCCCATTCCCAAGCCCTAAGAGGGTCTGATTCCCAAAAATATATTCCAGGACCAACCCAGTCGTAGGAAGTATCGCTAGGGCTTAAAGATAGTTCGCGGTTCACTACGTTTTTGGCGATGTCTATTTCACAGCCATGATAACCCAGAACGAATGATGTGGCTAATCGGCTCAAGCGGCCTCGCTGGCTTTCTTCTTAACTTTCTTGCTTTCAATATTAAAACCTTCACGGCGCAGTGCATCAGATGCAGTCGTCTTGGTGGCCGCGAATTTTGCAGTATATGCTTCAATTTTGCGAATGATCGCATCATTGCGCTGTTTTTGTGTCATATGCATGCTCCGTTTACCCAGTTTGGAAGCTGTTCTAACTTTTCATTAGATTACTGTTTAAACAAGTTAGATTGAATTTTCACCTGACTTTATGCAAAAAATAGACTCACATTGCAAACTCATTGCGTTCAATTGATTTTAGTTTTGTATGATATGCGTTTTTTGATGTTAGATTTAATTCGTTAATTTTTTTGATAATATATTTTAATAACCACAAATTTTCAGTCATTGCTGCCGCTGTAGGTGGTCCAACTTTCAATGTTTTGTGGATACGACAATAATTATAACAAATTAAAACAGTGCAAATTGCGTTGGCTTATTGTTTCTACCTTTCGGTGCTTTCGCCGCGATGATTCAAGCCGCACTGTCCATGACATTTTCAGGTCTTGACGCGGAGTCCGCAGCCTGTGCATTATAGGCGCAACACAGCGGGCATGCTGCAATTATAGCTGCCCGTAATCTTTTGAGCGGAGTGCCTTATGGCGAGCAGGGCAATATCAAAATCGGGTACAGGTGCAGGCGGCGCATCGCGCACGGGCAATAAGGGCGATTGGCGCGCCATCATGCGCGAAAGCCTTGGCCGCAGTCTTGAACTGATTGTCGCAGGCTTATTGCTTGTTTTCATTGTGTTTTTTGCGCTTGCTTTGATGAGCCACACGCTTTCTGATCCATCCCCCAGCACCGCAGCTGGCGGGTTGGTTAGCAATTGGATGGGGCGGCCCGGCGCATGGTTTGCGGACCGCTCGCTTTATCTTATCGGCCCTGTTGCAGTGCTGATCCTGCCCTTTATCTATGTCACGGCGCGCCGATTATGGGCAGGCGGTGAAGAAAAAATTGGCCTGCGCGATACGCTTTTGATGATCGGTGGCCTTATATTACTGGCATCTTTTATCGGCACAGTGTTTGAAGGGCGCGCTGCTGATCTGCCCGCGCAATGGGGCGGTTTAACCGGTTTGCTGGCTGATCGCGGTGTGAGCGCATTACAGGGGCAAACGCCTGAAGCGGCGCATATCTGGATTATGATTGGCCTGATGGCCATCGCTTTAATTGGCGGGTTGTGGATGACATGGCGCGCCTTGCGCTTTGAGCGTTCGCTGCTCACTCTGCCCAGCTTTAGCCCGAAAATCGCCATGCCTGCTGCGCTAAGCGGTTTCTCTCTGCCATGGCGGCGGCAGGATGATGATGCCGCGATTGCCACTGATGTCGGCGATGTGACGGATAAGCAGGTTAAGCCCAAGCATGACCCTGCCACCACGGAGCGCCGCGCTCCGCCGACCATTACCGAACCGGCCTTGCCGCCCCGCAAAACGCAAATCGGCCCGACCAGCCGCCAAGGTGATTTTTTTGGCGATTATGATCTGCCCTCGCTTGATCTGCTCGACCAGACCGAAGCGCCAACCGGCCCCAAGCTGGATAAGCTGGCGCTGGAGCGCAATGCGCGGCTGCTGGAAAATGTGCTCGATGATTTTCATGTTAAAGGCCATATCACGGCGGTGCGCCCTGGCCCTGTTGTCACCATGTATGAGCTGGAACCTGCGCCGGGCATTAAGGCCAGCCGTGTTATTCAGCTGGCCGATGATATTGCCCGCAATATGTCGTCGCTCTCTGCGCGTATCGCGGTCATTCCCGGGCGCAATGTGATCGGCATAGAATTGCCAAACCAACAGCGCGATATGGTGGTGCTGCATGAAATGGTGGCCAGCCATCATTTTGCAGATAATCGCGGCCAATTGCCGATTATTTTGGGCAAGAATATTAGCGGCGACCCTGTTATTGCCGATCTGTCCCCCATGCCGCATTTGCTGGTTGCGGGCACCACTGGCTCGGGCAAATCGGTTGGCCTGAACTGTATGATATTGTCATTGCTCTACCGCTTAACGCCGGATCAGTGCCGCATGATTATGATCGACCCCAAAATGCTGGAACTCTCCAGCTATGATGATATTCCGCATCTGCTCTCGCCCGTGGTTACAGAGCCTGCAAAGGCTGTGCGCGCATTAAAATGGGCGGTGGAGCAGATGGAGGACCGCTACCGCATGATGTCGTCCATCTCTGTGCGCAACCTTGCCAATTTTAACGAGAAAGTGAAAATCGCCAAGGCCAAGGGCAAGCCGCTGGGCCGCCGTGTGCAGACCGGTTTTGATCCTGATAGCGGCCAGCCGGTTTTTGAAGAGGAACAGCTGGATTTTGAGCCATTGCCGCAAATTGTGGTGATTGTTGACGAGCTGGCCGATCTGATGATGACAGCGGGCAAAGAGGTGGAATTTCTGATCCAGCGTCTGGCGCAAAAGGCGCGCGCGGCGGGCATCCACCTGATTATGGCAACGCAGCGTCCCTCCGTCGATGTGATTACCGGTGTTATCAAGGCGAACCTGCCAACGCGGATCAGCTTTCACGTCACCTCAAAAATTGATAGCCGCACCATTTTGGGTGAGCAAGGCGCGGAGCAATTGTTGGGCAAGGGCGATATGCTCTATATGCCAGGCGGCAAACAGCTGAGCCGTGTACATGGGCCATTTGTATCTGATGATGAAGTGCGCCGCGTGGCCGATCATTGGCGCGGACAGGGTCAGCCCGATTATGTGCAGTCCGTGACCGAAGAACCCGCTGATGGTGGTTTTGCACTGGATGGCGCAACGATTGATGATAATCCGGAAAATGAACGCTATCGCCGCGCCTGCCAAATGGTGTTTGAAAGCCAAAAGGCCTCAACAAGCTGGCTGCAACGCCAATTGCGCGTCGGCTATAACACCGCAGCGCGCCTTATCGAACAGATGGAAGAAGACGGCCTTGTCAGCGCCCCCGATCATGTTGGCCGCCGCGAGGTGTTTAGGGATAGGGACGGTAATCCTTTATAAAGGGAATAGGGTATGGATAGAAAGAGCCAGCAAATTGAAGCAGAGCGCAATTATGATTTCTTTCAGCGCAAGTTAAGCGAATTTCTGGATCAGCAAGAAGGTCGCTATGCCCTATTGCGACAATGCAATATCATCGGTTTTTTTGATGCGCCCGGAGAGGCTGATGCTGCGGGTTATCAAAAGTTTCCAGACGGAATTTTTTCAATTCAACAAGTGATTTGCGAACCGGTGCATCTGGGTCTTTATTCTAATGCCGCTGATTAGTTGGCGACACGATCATCGCCGTATTCTTATGCCTATTGCAATATTTCCGTCATTACGCGAACCCAATGCGACGCAAACATGTACTATTCGCGGATTGGTTGATACCGGCGCAACGGGAACAGGAATTCGCCGCAACATCATAGATCAGCTTTCACTCCCTATCAAAGGATATAGACGGGTCGGAACGGCTAATGGCGATATTAAGGCAACTGAACATTTGATTAGAATTGGGATGTATCCTGGCGAATATAATATGCCAGATTATAATCCGCCGGAAATAATGCCATTCGTTATTGAACGCGAACTATTGGTATACAGCCTTCATCCGCAATTTACATATGCCGCCATTATTGGAATGGATGTGATCGCAGCAGGCGAATTTTGTCTCAACAGCAATGGCACAGTATCATTGTTTGTAAATACCTAGCAAATAGACGCACTACAAAGCGGGTCAGCCTATCCCACCCCGTCAAATCAGCTTATTCACCGCCTCTATAAACGGGCCGATGCTGACGGGTTTGGAGATATAGCCTTCTGCTCCTGCGGCGCGGATGCGTTGTTCGTCGCCTGTGCCGGCATAGGCAGTCACCGCCAATA
>CAZAHS010000154.1:0-5831 GCA_964484855.1 uncultured Sphingomonadaceae bacterium
GCGCTTCCTGCATGAAGATCGATCGCTTATGCGTTAGCTGGTCGTCAATAAAATATTTACCTTAACAGATTAACCAATTTTCTGGTGGGTAGCAGGCTGCATAGTTGGTGCGGTTATTATGCAAATGCTCGCCGCAAGGGGCTTATGTCTGTAGAAGTAACAAAGAACAGTAGCAAAACCGACGCGAATGCTAGCAAAATAGTCAATTTTTTTGAACGACTGGATTTGGTTGGCGGCGGTATAATTTTGTCCGCAATATTGATGTTTGTTGGTACAGGCTCATTGGTAGTGCCAGAAGTTGCCCGCTTGCTTGAAGGCCAAGGCACTGGCCCTAACAGTTCTCTTGCTACGGCAATGCTGTTGAATATCGCACTGATTATATTTGGCTGGAAGCGCTATAATGATATGCGCCAAGAAGTGGCGATGCGCCGCATAGCCGAAGTGGAAGCACATAAACTTGCTGTCACAGACCCTTTAACCAACTGTCTAAACCGCCGCTCCATTAACGAGCGTACGGCAGATTTAATTGCTGCTGCAGAAAAGCGGAATATGGCTGTTGCTTTTCTCATGCTCGACCTCGACCATTTTAAGACTATCAACGACATTCATGGTCATCAGGCCGGCGATATGGTTCTAAAAACAGTTGCTGACCGTCTGCGCAATGTCTTACCCCAAGGTGCATTAATATCGCGCCTTGGCGGTGATGAATTTGCTCTGGCATTTACTTTTAATTTGCGTGATCGCACCGTTGTAGAGCGCTTTTCCGAGCAGATTATTGAAAATGTCTCGCTGCCTATTGTAGGGCCGACTTGTGAATTGGCAATCAGCACATCCATTGGCATAGCCTATGCGCAGAAGAGTAATGAAAGCGCTGAAGCCCTGCTCCGCCGCGCCGATATGGCGATGTATCACAGCAAGAAAAATGGCCGCAACTGCTATAGCTGGTTTGAAAGCTCGATGCATGCCGCTATCCAAACCCAGAATATGCTGGAATCCGGAATGCGCAGCGGCATTCCCGCTGGCGAGTTTATTCCCTATTTTGAGCAGCAAATAAATCTGGCGACCGGAAAGCTTGGTGGATTTGAAGTGCTGGCCAGATGGCGTTCCAGCACGCTGGGCAATGTAATGCCGGATGTGTTCATCCCCATTGCTGAAGAATGCAATATGATCGCGGACTTGTCTGAAAGTATAATGCGGCAGGCTTTTCTGGACGCTAAAAACTGGGATAGCAGCCTGACCCTTTCCGTCAATATATCGCCATATCAATTGCGCGATCCGTGGCTTGCGCAAAAGATTATTAAAATATTGACCGAAACCGGCTTTCCCGCCGAACGGTTGGAAGTAGAGATCACCGAAAATGCCCTGTTTGAAAATATCGGTCTTGCCAAAGCGATTATCACCAGCCTGAAAAATCAAGGCATCAAAATAGCGCTTGATGATTTTGGAACGGGATATAGCTCATTATCCCATTTGCGTGTTTTGCCATTTGACCGGATCAAAATCGATCAAAGCTTTATCTCTACCTATGCGGAAAGCCCTGATAATGCGGCGATTGTTGACGCCATTATTCACTTGTCGCGCAGTTTAAACCTGCCTGTTACTGCAGAAGGCGCGGAGGATGAGGAAATTATCGCGTTTCTGGCTGAATTGGGCTGTGAGAAAGTTCAAGGTTATTTTTACGGCCAACCGCTTAGCATAGAACAAACCCGCTGGATGCTGGCACGGTCAAACCTCTACAACACACATGACGGCCAACCCGAAGAAGAAGACGCATTATTGCTTGATGCACCAATGGTGCCCGCGCAAAAAATCGCCTAATTGTAAAAATACCAGATATAGACAGGCCAGCACAGGACGACTAAAGCGCCGCAATGGCCGAATATGTCTTCCATAAAATGCACGGGCTGGGCAATGACTTTGTCATCTTTGATGGCAGGGAAAACCCTGTGCAATTAAACGGCACGCAGATAAGGCAATTATCTGATCGTAAGCGGGGCATAGGCTGCGATCAGCTTATCATCATCGCAGCATCTGAAAACGCCGATATCGCCATGCGGATATATAATAATGATGGCGGTGAGGTGGAAGCATGCGGCAATGCAACGCGGTGTGTCGCGGCATTAATCGGCCAAGAAAAAACCTCTATCGAAACAGCCGCAGGTATTTTGCAGGCCCGGCTCTGCGATAATGTTGTCAGCGTGGCCATGGGCAAGCCGCTTTTCGATTGGGCATCTATCCCGATTAGCGATGCGATGGACACCGCCGATATGCCTGTTGGATGGGGGCCTTTAGAGCGGCCTTTTGCCGTCAATATCGGCAACCCGCATGCGATTTTCTTTGTTGAAGATCAAGCAGCGATTAACCTGCATGAGCTTGGCCCTGTTATAGAGAATGATCCGCTATTTCCTGAACGCATAAATGTTAATGTTGCGACGGTAAAAGAAGGCGCGATAGATTTACGCGTATGGGAGCGCGGCGCCGGACTAACAGAGGCTTGCGGTACAGGCGCCTGCGCAACAGCCATCGCAGCCATTGCCAAAGGTCTTTGCGCCAGCCCTATCACGGTCAATTTGCCGGGCGGATCACTCAGCATTGCCTGGCAATCAGACAGTGATGTCGTCATGACCGGGCCTTTCACCCATGTTTTTACCGGTAAGGTATCGTTATGAGTGATAGCGCCGCAAAAGCACCCCGAAAGAGACAGGCAAATGGGCCTGATATTATCACCATGGGCTGCCGGTTGAACATTGCCGAAAGCGAAGCTATTCGCGCTGGTCTTCAGCAAAGCGGACAGGATGGCAGCAATTTGATTATCATCAATAGTTGCGCCGTAACCAATGAAGCAGTGCGCCAAACGCGCCAATCCATCCGCCGCGCGCGCAAGGCCAATCCTGATGCCAAGCTGGTGGTGACAGGCTGCGCAGCGCAGATAGACCCGGACAGCTTTACCGCAATGGCGCAAGTGGACCGCGTGGTCGGAAATATTGAAAAATATGACCCTGCCAGCTTTGTCTTTGACACAGAGTTTGGCGCGCAAGACACCGCTTCCAGTCCGCATGTGCAGGATATTATGCGCATCAAAGACACTGCGCCGCATATGGCCAGCGCCTTTACCGAACATGCCCGCGCCTTTGTTGAGGTGCAAAATGGCTGTGACCATCGCTGCACATTTTGCATCATCCCCTATGGCCGGGGCAATAGCCGCTCTGTCCCTGCGGGAAAGTTGGTGGAGCATATCCAAAGCCTGGTTGATCGCGGTTATAAAGAAGTGGTTCTCACCGGCGTTGATGTCACCAGCTATGGCCATGATCTGCCCGGCCAGCCCAATTTGGGCATGCTGGTTGAGCGGATTATGAAGCTGGTCCCTGATTTGCCGCGCCTGCGCCTGTCATCACTGGACGGCATTGAGGTGGATGACCGCTTATTCGACCTGCTAACCGGTGAAACCCGCATCATGCCGCATATCCATATCTCGCTACAATCAGGCGATGACATGATATTGAAGCGCATGAAAAGGCGGCATAATCGCGGCCAAGCGATTAATCTGGTTGAGCGGCTAAAGGCCAAACGCCCAGAAATTGCCATTGGCGCTGATCTGATTGCCGGCTTTCCGACAGAAGATGATGCAATGCACCGCAATAATCTTAGCATCATTGCCGCATGTGATATCGTCCATGCACATATTTTTCCGTTCTCCCCGCGTGACGGAACGCCAGCAGCCCGCATGCCGCAACTTGACCGTGCAGTGATAAAAGAACGCGCACGCGAAATGCGAGTGGAAGCCGCCAAAACTCTATCTGCATGGCAGACCACTTTATTGGGCAAGACAGGGCAAATGCTGGTCGAAAAATCAGGCTTGCAAGGGCATTTGGAAAATTTTGCCAAAGTGCGGCTATCCTCACCTGCACCAGCCGGACAATTGCTTGATGTAACAATCAACGATATTGAAGATAGGCAATTAATGGCCACAGCGTGCGGCCATAAAACTCCTGCGAAAATGACGGACACATTATGAGCGAAACCGGCTGGCGGCAAAAACTTCTCGACGGGCTAAAACGCACATCGGGTCAATTAACCGGCAATTTGTCGGGCTTGGTCGGCGGTGGGCGGCTGGATGATGCCATGCTGGATGATATTGAGGATGCGCTTATCCTGTCCGATCTTGGCCCAGAAACAGCATCTTTGGTCCGTATGCGCCTATCAGAAGAACGCTTTGAGCGCGATACCAGCGAGGCCGATATACGCGCCGTAGTGGAGCGGGAAATTGCCGCAATTTTGGGCAATGTTGCCAAGCCGCTACAAATAGACGCCTTTCCGCGCCCACAGGTGATATTGGTCATCGGCGTCAATGGATCGGGCAAGACAACCACAATCGCGAAGCTGGCGCATTTGTTTCAGGAAGAAGACTATGCCGTCATGCTGGCCGCAGGTGATACATTTCGCGCCGCCGCAATTGGCCAATTAAAAATCTGGGGTGAGCGGCTGAATATACCAGTTATATCCGGCGCAGAGGGCGGCGATCCGGCCAGTATTGTCTTTGACGCAGTTAAACAGGCGACGGAAATCGGCACTGATGTGCTGATTGTTGATACCGCTGGGCGCTTGCAAAATAAGCGCGAGCTTATGGATGAGCTGGCCAAAATCCGCAAAGTACTGGGCCGTATCAACCCTGCTGCGCCGCATGATGTGGTGCTGGTGCTGGATGCCACTAATGGCCAAAATGCCCTTTCCCAAATTGAGGTTTTTAAAGAGATTGCGGGCGTTACCGGCCTTGTGATGACCAAGCTGGACGGCACTGCGCGCGGCGGTGTGCTGGTCGCCGCTGCCAACAAATATAAAATCCCTATTCATGCCATTGGGGTGGGCGAACAAATGGACGATCTGCGTTCATTCGACCCAGAATTTTTGGCCAAAATCCTTGCAGGAACCCATATATGACACCGGATAAAGACCCCGCAAAAACTGAGCAAAAAGATGTGAAAAAGGCCCCTGCTTGGCTGTCTTTGGTAACAGACTTTGCCCCGCTTTTGATATTTTTTATTGTGTACCAGCTTAATGCGCCGGATGGTGAAGGCCAAACCGTTCAGACGCTTTACGCCATTACATATAGCACAGGCGCTTTCATGATTGCTGCTGTTGCTGCTTTGGGGTTGTCTTTATGGAAAACCGGCCGCGTGTCGCCAATGCTTATGCTTTCGGTGATTTTGATTGTCGGCTTTGGTGCGCTCACCATCTATTTTCAGGATGAAACTTTTATCCAGATCAAGCCGACCATCATTTACGGATTTTTCGCTGCGGTATTATTTGGCGGATTGCTGCGCGGTAAAGCCGTGCTGAAATATCTATTGCATGTTGCATTTGAAGGTTTGAGCGATGAAGGCTGGATCAAACTCTCTCGCAATTGGGCGATATTTTTTGTATTTCTGGCGGGTCTGAACGAGGTGCTGCGCGCTATATTGTCTTTTGACAATTGGTTGACGGTTAAGGTCTGGGGCATTCCCGCAATTTCGTTCCTCTTCACATTCACTCAAATTCCTATGCTAATGCGCCATGGCTTTGCCGCCGAAATTGAGGAAGATGATAATGAAGATGAAGATAATGAAGCCGCATAAATAAGCGGCAAATAAAAAAGGCGGATCAAATGACCCGCCTTTAATATAGTCTTTCGTGTGAAGCTTAGCCTTGGTCAGCGCGGCTTACGCCAGCTCCATCAAGATTTTGGGCTACAAATTCCCAATTAATTGCTTTGTCCATCACGGTGTCGAGATAGCCGGGACGTGCATTCTGATAGTCCAGATAATAAGCATGTTCCCAAACATCCAAAGTCAGCA
>CAZAHS010000155.1:0-5824 GCA_964484855.1 uncultured Sphingomonadaceae bacterium
TTCCCAGTTTGCAACAATTTCGCCGTTCGGATTCGCGTTCTGCAAATCCAACCAGCCAAGGCATTACTTTGCGCGGTCTGGGCGGCAATGCCAGCAGCCGCGCATTGTTAACGCTTGACGGTGTTCCGCAGGCCGACCCCTTTGGCGGCTGGGTCAGCTTTCCCGGCTTTGATGCGCTGGCGATTGATAATGTGCGGGTGCGGCGCGGCGGCGGAACGGGCAGTGCAGGGCCGGGCGCTTTGGCAGGCAGCATTGACCTAACCACCCGCGGCATTGGCCTAGGCAATCGCTATGATGCATCGCTGGCCTATGGCAGCCGCAATAGCGTTGAAGGCAATGTTGAGGTCGCGCAGCAATTGGGCGCGGGCGGCCTGATATTCTCTGGTCAATATGCGCGCGGTGATGGCTTTATTCCCGTGGTGGAAAGCCAGCGCGGCAGTGTTGACCGCGGCGCAGAATATGAGCAATTTGGCTTTGGTCTGCGCTTTGTTGCGCCGGTTAATAATGATACCGAAATACAGACCAGCTTTCGCGGTTTTGTTGACCGTCGAGAGCGCGGTTTTGCCTTTAGTGAGAACAGCAATGGCGGCGTTGATGCCAATATACGCATCGTGTCTAAAGGCCGCTGGCAATATTCGGCGCTGGCTTATGTGCAGCTACGCGAATTTGAAACCAGCTTTGGCGCAGTGGATGCGGATCGCAATTCTGTGCGGCAAGTGCTGGACCAATTTGATGTGCCATCAACTGGTCTGGGCGCGCATTTGGAACTGCGACCGCCAGTGGGTGATAATGCCGAGCTGCGCATAGGCGGGGATTGGCGGCGGACTATTGGCGAGACAAATGAGCGGTTTTTCTTCCAAAACGCCATTCCTTTGCGTGGGCGTGTTGCAGGCGGACAGACGGACACAGTTGGCGGTTATATAGAAGGTAGCTGGCAAGTCTCGCCCGAATTATTGCTAACCGGCGGCGGACGGCTGGATTATTGGGCGATTAGTGATGGGTTGCGCCGTGAATTTGAATTGGTGTCGCCTTTTCCTGGCGCGCTGCGCAGCCTTGATGAATTTGCTGATAGGGACGGCACGGAAGCCACAGGGCGTATTGGCTTTGCTTATGATGCGGCCAGCCTTTTAACGTTGCGCGGCGCGGCTTATTTGGGCTGGCGCTTGCCGACATTGAACGAACTTTACCGCCCTTTTCGCGTTGGCGCAGATGCCACAGCGGCCAATGAACTGTTGAACCCTGAGCGGGTGCGCGGTGTTGAACTTGGGCTGGATTGGGAGATTGCCACCTTTTCATTTAGCAGCACGATTTTTTATAATGTGCTGGATAGCGCGATTGCAAATGTCACGCTGGATCAAGGGCCGGGCTTGTTTCCAGGTGTTGGCTTTGTCTCAGGGGCAGGGGTGTTTCGCCAGCGGCAAAATCTGGACGAGATTGAATCGCTGGGCGCAGAATTTGATGCTGCTCTGGATATTGGCAGCTTCTCGCTAAGCGCCAGCTACGCCTATGTTGATGCTGAGGTTGTTGGCACTGCTGCGCAAACTGCGATTAATGGACTGCGGCCTGCGCAAGTCCCGCGTCATTTTGCGACCGGTTCTATCGGCTGGTATCCATCTGGCGGCGATAGCGGGATTACCACCACGCTGCGCTATGTTGGTGGGCAATTTGATGATGATGGCAATAGCCGTTTTCTGAGTGATGCCTTTAGTGTTGATGGGCGTGCAAGCTATGCACTAAATGATAATTTGACAGTGGAAGCGCGGGTCGAAAATCTGTTTGATGAAGAGATATTGGCCGGTATTAGCGGCGGCGGTGTGATTGAGCGTGCGCGCCCACAGACTTTCTGGATCGGTCTGCGTATCGGCCTAGGATCATAACGTTAGATTGAATTTGTGGCGTCAATAGCATAGCCTGTGCAAGACATGACAGAAATATCAACCAAGCCGCTCGCAGAATTTCTGCCCTATCAGCTTTCGACCGCTGCCAATGCTGTCAGCAATTTGATAGCGCGCGAATATCAAAGCCGTTTTGGCCTGAAGATAAATGAATGGCGCATCATGGCCGTATTGGGCGATGTCGGTCAGGCCACACAAAGCGCGCTGGTGGATTTCACGTTGATGGACAAGGTCACGGTTAACCGCGCTTGCAAAATGTTGGCTGAACGTCATCTGATACAGCGTAAGCCGCATGGCAGTGATCGCCGCTCGCACCAATTGCAGCTTACTAAGGCAGGGCATGATCTTCACGCCGATATTATGCCCTTGGCGGTTGACATAGAGAAAAGCCTGTTGACCGCAATATCTGCCAAAGACGCTGCGATGCTGTCCTATTTGCTCCAGCTTTTGCGTGATACAAGCCGCGCTTTGGGTGGGGAGAGCGAATAAGGCATCATATTATTTTGGCGTCTGCCATTGCAATTTTGCGCAAAGACTATATAGTTACAAAAGAAACCATATAGTCTTTGCGCAAAATATTGATGCAAAAGCAATGGCCAAAAGAATGGCAAAAGGAATGGAGAGCCGCCAAATGAATGCCCCGACAACAGCCAATAAAAATGATGCCGCCCATTTGGCCGCAAACCCAGCGGGCCTTGATGGCTTTGAATTTGTAGAATTTTGCGCGCCAGAGAAAGGCATTTTGGAGCCGGTATTTACCGCAATGGGCTTTACCCATGTGGCAAGCCATCGCAGCAAGGATGTGCATCTGTGGCGGCAGGGCGGTATCAATTTGATTGCCAATTATGAGCCGCGCAGTGCCGCATGGTTTTTTGCACGCGAACACGGGCCAAGTGCCTGCGGCATGGCGTTTCGCGTTAAGGATGCGCGCAAAGCCTATGACCATTTAATCGCGGCGGGCGCAGAGCCTGTGCATGTTGAAACCGGTCCTATGGAGCTGCGTTTGCCCGCTATTCGCGGTATTGGCGGGGCGATATTATATTTGGTCGACAAATATGAGGGCAAGAGCGGCGCGGATTCAGGCGCAGATGATCTTACCATTTACGATATTGATTTTGAATATCTGCCCGGTGTCGAGCGGCGGCCACAGGGCGCTGGCTTTGAACTGATCGACCATTTGACGCACAATGTTTATACTGGCCGCATGTCCTATTGGGCTGATTATTACGAAAAATTGTTCAATTTCCGTGAAATCCGCTTTTTTGATATTAAAGGCGAATATACCGGCCTCACCTCAAAAGCGCTGACCGCCCCTGATGGCAAAATCAAAATCCCGCTTAATGAAGAAGGAGAGGGTGGCAAGGGCCAGATTGAGGAGTTTCTGCGCGCATTTAATGGCGAGGGTATTCAGCATATCGCGCTCATATGTGATGATCTGCTGAGCTGTTGGGACCGGCTGAAAAAGCTGGGTGTGCCGTTTATGACCGCCCCGCCCGAAACCTATTATGCCATGCTGGATGAGCGTTTGCCTGGCCATGGTGAGAATGCCGGCGAATTGCAAATGCGCGGCATATTGCTGGATGGCACAACAGAAGGCGGCAAACCGCGTTTGCTGTTGCAAATTTTTGCCGAAGCGCAGGTCGGCCCCGTATTTTTTGAGTTTATTCAGCGCAAAGGCGATGATGGTTTTGGCGAGGGCAATTTCAAAGCCCTGTTTGAGAGCATTGAGCGTGACCAGATTGCCCGCGGTGTGCTGGATGGAAGCAAAGCCCCGGCGCAGTAAGATATTCATTCGTCATTGCGAGGAGCGCAGCGGCGAAGCAATTTAGGGCGTCTTGTTACTGCTCTGGATTGCCGTGCGGCTTGGCCGTTCGCAATGACAATAGAGAGGTATTAACCAATGACCAAAGCCCCCGATATTTCCCGCATCCACCATGTCGCCTATCGCTGCCGCGATGCCAAAGAGACTGTGGAGTTTTACGAGCGCGTCTTGGGCATGAAATATACCAATGCCTTTGCCGAGGACCATGTGCCGTCAACCGGCGCATATGACCCCTATATGCATATTTTTCTGGATTGCGGCGGCGGCAATGTAATTGCGTTTTTTGAACTGCCTAACCAGCCTGATATGGGTAAAGATCCCAATACGCCGGCATGGGTGCAGCATATTGCTTTTGAAGTGGCTGATCTGGATGCGCTTATGGCCGCCAAAGAGCATTTGGAAGAGCAGGGCATAGATGTGCTGGGGCCGACCTATCACGGTATTTTCCGCTCCATCTATTTCTTTGACCCTAATGGCCACAGATTAGAGCTGGCCTGCAATATCGGCACAAAAGAGCAATATGAGGAATTGCGCACTGTTGCTCCGGCGATGCTGGAGGAATGGAGCAAGACCAAGACGGCACCGGCCCATGCGCAGTGGCTGCATGTCGACCCTGATGCCCCGCAGACATAACAAATTTACGCAAAACCGTTTAGGCTAAGCTTGCCGAAATCTGGCACTTAATTGCAAAGAAGAACAGCGCTTCGAAAAGCTCAGGGCGAGCGGTGATGTGACATTGATTATTCACTCTCCCGTGAATGAAAAATAAGGAAAACGCGTACATGAAACTTGCCTCACTTGAACAGGGCCGTGATGGCCGTCTGATCGTCGTTTCCAATGATCTGGCTTGGTACACTGATGCCAGCCATATCTGCACAACATTACAGGCTGCGCTTGATGACTGGGATAATATTGCGCCGCAGCTTGCCGTCTTGGCCCGCGATTTGGAACAGGATGCCATTCCCAAAAACCGCTTTCATGAACATGAAGCCGCCGCGCCCTTGCCGCGCGCTTATCAATGGGCCGATGGCAGCGCTTATGTGAACCATGTTGAGCTTGTGCGCAAAGCGCGCGGCGCGGAAATGCCAGAAACATTCTGGACCGACCCGCTAATGTATCAGGGCGGCTCCGATGATTTGCGCGGTGCGCGCAGCGATATAATATTGGCCGATGAGGCATGGGGCTGTGATATGGAGGCGGAGATTGTGGTTGTTACCGGCGATGTACCGCAAGGCGTTACGCCGGAGCAGGCCCGCGATTATGTCCGTTTGGTTGGGCTGGTTAACGATGTGTCGCTGCGCAATCTTATTCCCGGTGAATTGGCCAAGGGGTTTGGCTTTGTACAATCCAAACCGGCCAGCGCATTTTCCCCCGTTTTTGTAACGCCTGATGCTTTGGGTGATTTTTGGCAGGAGGGTAAATTGCACCGCACGTTGGAAGTTGACATGAATGGCGTACCTTTTGGCCGCGCTATCGCCTCTGATGATTGTACTTTTGATTTTGGTGTGTTGATCGCACATCTGGCCAAAACGCGCAACATTGGTGCAGGCTCTATTATCGGCTCTGGCACAGTGTCTAACCGCGATAAGGATGGCGGCCCCGGCAAGCCGGTAAGCGAGGGCGGTTTGGGCTATAGCTGTATTGCAGAGGTGCGCATGGTTGAGAAAATCCAGACCGGTGATTTCAAAACCGGTTTTCTAAAACATGGCGATAGTGTGCGCATAGATGTGCATGATGATAATGGCCACACCATATTTGGCGCGATTGAGCAAAGCGTTAAACCTTTATCATAAACGCTTTCACGCCATAGATTAGACAAAATAAAGGGGCGCAGTACTCAGCACTGCGCCCCTTTTTTGCGTGCGGCCCAATGCCCCAAAGGCCCACACACGAAATATCATCCGGCCCTAGCCAAGTGCATCGGTAATCGAACAGGCCGCAGGGCCAAGAATAACGATAAACAGCACAGGCAGAATAAACATAATCAGCGGAATGGTCATAATCGCTGGCAAACGTGCCGCTTTTTCTTCGGCCCGCATCATACGTTCATTACGAAATTCTGCGGACAGAACACGCAGGGCAGAGGCCAATGGCGTACCATATTTTT
>CAZAHS010000156.1:0-5798 GCA_964484855.1 uncultured Sphingomonadaceae bacterium
CGCGGCATGTAGCGGCGGTTGAGGCATATTGCCGTTAAGGGCGTGTGCGGGTTGCTTGGTATCCTGAAACAAGTTCAGGATGACGGTATTATGGGCTATAACGACGCAGCAATATTTTCGTCATGCTGAACTTGTTTCAGCATCTATTCCTCCGCCCGCGAAGTTGTTTTTGGTTGCACGATGGATCCTGAAACGCGTTTAGGATGACGAAGAGTATTAGGTGAGGATGAGGCCGATAATAGGTGTAGCGCGGTTTGGGTATCATGGTTGTAATTATGGTAAAACAACCCAACACTCGTCATGCTGAACTTGTTTCAGCATCTATTCCTCCGCCCGCGCAGTTGTTTTTGGTTGCTTGGTATCCTGAAACAAGTTCAGGATGACGATAGTGGGATGACGATAGTGGGATGACGATAGTGGGATGACGATAGTGGGATGACGGTAACGGAATGACGATATTATGGGTATGTGGCCTAACCTTGCAAAACCATCAGTCTTTCATATTCTGCGCGTAACTCCTTTGGAATGGGCACTGGCCCGGTCTCGTCAGTCAGCACCAATGTGGTAATGCAGGTTGCGACGCAGCCGCTGGATTGGAAGGCGGCAGAGGCGATATCCCAACTTGATGAGCCGATACGCGCTATGCCGCTGGCAATCTCCACATGTTCAGGAAAATGCGCCTCTGCAACATAGTTGATGGCAACCGATGCAATCAACCAGCGTTGCCCTGGCTGGCGGCGCTCTGATTTTAGGGAATGGTTGAACATGCCACGCCCATGTTCAAACAGGCCCGCCATAGACACATTGTTGATATGGCCCAGCAGATCAAGATCAGCGAAGCGCGTTTCTGCGCTGTGTGCAAAAGGGTAGTTGGCGCGGTCAAGCTGCCAGCTTTCGGCTTTGGGCATTGTAAGACTTTCTATAATGAGCCAAAATGCGAAATGCCCCGCCAGTTAGGCGAGGCATTTCTTCCGATCAACAGATTTGGTATCTTAAAGCGAGCGACCGATCAGCTCTTTCATAATCTCATTCGTGCCGCCGAAAATGCGCGTTACGCGCGCTGCGCGCCATGCTTTGGCGATGGGGTATTCATTCATATAGCCTGCACCGCCATGCAATTGCAGACAGGCATCCATGATTTCCCATTGCAGGTCGGTGTGCCATAATTTGGCTGCCGCACCTTCTTCATTGGTCAGTTTTTTCTCATAATGGCGGTTCATCGCCCAATCGAGATGCGCCCAACCAACTTGGAGTTTGGTCTTCATATCGGCCAGCACAAAGCGTGTATTTTGAAAATTGAAAACCGGCTTACCAAATGCCTTGCGCTCTTTCACAAAATCGACGGTCAAATCAAAAGCCTTTTGCGCAGATGCTTGCGCCGAAACAGCGATAGACAGACGTTCCTGTGGCAATTCGCTCATCAAATAGATAAAGCCATGGCCTTCTTCGCCCAAGCAATTGGTCATCGGCACGCGCACATCATTGAAGAACAATTCTGATGTATCAGCGGCATCCATGCCGATTTTATCAAGGTTGCGGCCGCGCTCAAAACCCTCGCGGTCTGCTTCCACCAAGATGATGGAAATACCCTGCCATGCTTTTTCTGCATCAGGATTGGTCTTTGCACAGACCAGCACCAAATCGGCATTTTGGCCATTGGTAATATAGGTCTTGCTGCCATTCAGCACATAATGATTGCCATCTTTTTTGGCGGTGGTCTGCATGGATTGCAGATCAGAACCAATGCCCGGTTCGGTCATCGCAATGGCCGTGATTGTTTCGCCAGAAACAAGGCGCGGTAGCCATTTTTGCTTTTGCTCTTCGCTGCCATATTGCACCAGATAATTGACCACAATGTCTGATTGCAAAGAGAAGCCGAGCGGCGAGCCGCCATAATAGGCCGCTTCTTCATTGACGATGCTGTTATAACCAAAATCCAGACCAAGGCCGCCATATTCTTCCGGCACGGTGGGGCAGAGCATGCCCAGCTCACCCGCTTTGGGCCATAATTCTTTCGGGACAATCTTGTCTTCATCCCATTGGTCAGCATTGGGCGCGACTTCTTCTTTCATGAAACGGCGCACCGTTTCGCGAAAGGCATCATGGTCTTCATTATAAGCAGAGCGTGGAATGGTATCGAGAGACATTTAAGGCTTCCTCTTTTGTGTGTAGGCAACCTTTTGCGTCAGCTTGACGTAAGCGTCAATCAGAAATTTAATCGCACGGTTAAAATTGTTTTGAAAAGCAATTTTATGAAGGGTAATGCACACCGCGCACCAGCCTAATGCTTGACCTTGAAGCGAATCCCCTTTAATGGCGCGCCTTCCACATATATTGTGCTAAATAATGTATGTGGTTGCTACATAGGCAAACACCGGCAAATGGTGCGGATGGGACTTACGGCGGAGCCGCCCATCGGGTTCTTTTGAAACCAACGTATCGCGGGCCGGAGTAACCATAATCGCAAAACCAAGGTGAAGCATTTATGCCAACGATTAACCAGCTGGTCCGCAAGGGCCGGACGCCGCAAAAGGCGAAATCAAAAGTGCCGGCCATGGAACAAAACCCGCAAAAGCGTGGTGTTTGTACCCGTGTCTACACAACAACTCCCAAAAAGCCGAACTCGGCTCTGCGTAAAGTTGCCAAGGTTCGCCTGACCAACAGCCGCGAAGTCATCAGCTATATTCCCGGCGAAGGCCATAATCTGCAGGAGCACAGCGTTGTGCTGATCCGCGGTGGCCGTGTTCGCGATTTGCCCGGTGTGCGCTATCATGTGCTGCGCGGTGTATTGGATACGCAAGGCGTTAAGGACCGTAAGCAATCACGGTCCAAATATGGCGCTAAGCGTCCGAAATAATATCAGCTTTTTAGGAGTATTAAGACATGTCACGTCGTCGTAGACCCGAAAAGCGGGTAATTCTTCCTGATCCAAAATTTGGCGATCAGGTTCTTTCAAAATTCATGAACAATCTGATGATGGATGGTAAAAAATCCACTGCAGAACGGATTGTTTACGGTGCGCTGGATACCGTTGAGACGAAAGCCAAAACAGACCCTGTTCAAATGTTTCATGACGCATTGAACAATGTTAAGCCGGGTATCGAAGTGCGCTCACGCCGTGTTGGCGGTGCTACTTATCAGGTTCCTGTTGAGGTGCGCCCAGAGCGTGCACAGGCTCTGGCAATTCGCTGGTTGATCTCTGCAGCACGCGGACGCGGTGAAACCACCATGTCGGCGCGTCTTTCTGCTGAATTAATGGATGCTGCGAATAATCGCGGCAATGCCGTTAAAAAGCGTGAAGAAACGCACCGTATGGCAGAAGCGAACCGCGCTTTCTCGCATTATCGCTGGTAAGCACAAATTTGCGATGCCGGTATAAATCCGGCGCGCATCCTAAATAAAGTGCAAAGGGGCTGGTCAACGCTGGTCCCTTTGCGTATATCGCGCACGAAATTCGGCCCCTTTTGGGGTTCGGCATTTTGGCCCCACATTTGTGATCCTTTTTTGGAGTATTGATCATGGCACGCAGCCATCCATTAGACAGATATCGTAATATCGGCATTATGGCCCATATTGACGCCGGTAAAACGACGACGACCGAGCGTATTCTCTATTATACCGGCAAGTCTTATAAGATCGGCGAAGTGCATGATGGCGCTGCAACGATGGACTGGATGGAGCAAGAGCAAGAGCGCGGCATCACCATTACATCGGCTGCGACGACCTGTTTCTGGAATGCGCAAGATGGTAAGGGGCCAGAGCACCGGATCAATATCATTGATACTCCGGGCCATGTTGACTTCACTATTGAGGTTGAGCGTTCATTGCGCGTGCTTGATGGCGCGGTCGCCTGTTTTGACGGTGTTGCCGGCGTTGAGCCGCAATCTGAAACTGTATGGCGTCAAGCGGATAAATATAAAGTTCCGCGCATGTGCTTCATCAACAAACTGGACCGTACCGGCGCAGATTTCAAATTCTGTGTTCAGTCCATTATTGATCGTTTGGGCGCAATACCTGCGGTATTATATCTGCCCATCGGTTTAGAAGCTGATCTTGTTGGCTTGGTCGATTTGGTCAATGAGCGCGCAATCGTCTGGAAAGATGAGAGCTTGGGCGCTGAATTTGAATATGGCGAAATTCCTGCTGATATGGTGGATGAAGCCGCTGAATATCGCGAAAAGTTAATCGAGCTTGCAGTTGAGCAGGATGATGATGTTATGGAAGCGTATCTGGAAGGTAATCTTCCCGATGCGGCAACATTAAAGGCGCTCATCCGTAAGGGCACACTGAACCAGAGCTTTGTTCCTGTATGCTGCGGCAGCGCGTTTAAGAATAAAGGCGTTCAGCCACTGCTTGATGCCGTTGTTGACTATATGCCTAGCCCGCTAGATGTGCCGGCTATCTCTGGCGTCCTGTTGGATGGTGAGACCGAAGAGACACGTCCATCCAGCGATGATGAGCCTTTCTCTGCATTGGCTTTTAAAGTCATGAACGATCCTTTTGTTGGCTCGCTGACCTTTGCCCGTATTTACTCAGGCAAACTGGAAAAGGGTACATTGCTCAATTCCGTTAAGGGCAAGAAAGAGAAGATTGGGCGCATCCTCGAAATGCACTCCAATGACCGTAAGGACATTGAAGAGGCGTTTGCTGGCGATATTGTAGCGCTGGCTGGCATGA
Organism: uncultured Sphingomonadaceae bacterium; assembly: GCA_964484855.1. Classification (GTDB taxonomy): domain Bacteria; phylum Pseudomonadota; class Alphaproteobacteria; order Sphingomonadales; family Sphingomonadaceae; genus Alterisphingorhabdus. The sequence continues at coordinate 4,678 of CAZAHS010000156.1, forward strand.
AGGCGACCACCACAGGTGATACGCTGTGTGATTCTGGTAAGCCGATCATATTGGAGCGTATGGAGTTTCCTGATCCGGTTATCGAATTGTCGGTTGAACCAAAAACCAAAGCTGACCAAGAGAAAATGGGTGTTGCCCTTAACCGTTTGGCTGCCGAAGATCCGTCTTTCCGCGTGACGACTGACCATGAATCAGGTCAGACGATCATCAAAGGCATGGGCGAGCTTCACCTCGACATCTTGGTGGATCGCATGAAGCGTGAGTTCAAGGTTGAGGCCAATGTTGGTGCGCCGCAGGTGGCGTATCGCGAGTCGCTTGGTAAGCAGGTTGACCTTGATTACACGCACAAAAAGCAATCTGGCGGTTCTGGCCAATTTGCGCGTGTGAAGTTCGAGGTCATGCCTGGTGAGCGGGGTCAAGGCATCAACTTCACTGATGAAGTTAAGGGCGGTAATATTCCTAAAGAATATATGCCAGCGCTTGAAAAAGGTATGCGCGAAAGTGCGGAGACCGGTTCGTTAATTGGCTTCCCGATTATCGATTTCGATATTCGTGTTTATGACGGTGCCTATCACGATGTCGATTCATCGGCATTGGCATTTGAAATTGCGGGCCGCGCTGCGATGCGTGAAGCTGCACAGAAATCAGGCATTCAGTTGCTGGAGCCTGTAATGAAGGTTGAAGTTACGACACCTGAGGATTATCTCGGTGATGTCATTGGTGACTTGAACTCTCGTCGTGGTCAAATCCAAGGTACAGATACGCGCGGTAACGCACAGATTGTTGATGCCATGGTGCCATTGGCCAATATGTTTGGTTATGTGAACGAGCTACGTTCATTCACACAAGGCCGCGCGCAATACACAATGCAATTCTCGCATTATGAGCCGGTACCAAATAATGTTGCCGAAGAATTGAAGGAAAAAATGGCCTAACAGCCAATAAAAGTTTAGGCGCTCGGCATCCACTATTCGCATGAAGATCAGGCTCTTTGAGCCGTCCTAATGCGAAAGGGTGTTGACAGATACCGATAGTCTCGCCAAAGCGCCCCGCAGACTGTCGTCACGATAGATTAATTGAAGGTAGGAAATTATGGCTAAAGCAAAGTTTGAGCGGAACAA
>CAZAHS010000157.1:0-2047 GCA_964484855.1 uncultured Sphingomonadaceae bacterium
ATTCGTGACCGCAGCCATTGGAACATCGCCAATATTCAGCCCAAAGACCCAGTAACATTGGGTCTGTGCAGCCAGCGCGATCTGGATGCTGTTGTCGCCAAAGCGGCCAAACGTGCAGGCATTGATACCGGTGATAATGAAGATAATCGCTTGGGCGGTGACCGCGCTGCAATGATTGAGCAGCTACAAAATGAACGCGCCGCAGAGCGTCAGGCTGCCGAAGATGCGCTGAAAAAAGCGGAAGAAGAGGCAATGACCGCCAAATTGCTGGGCGGCGCGCCTATAGGCGGTGATAGCGAGAATTAATGGACAGCGCAGCGCCTCCAGCGTCTTTACCGGCTGATATATCTGACGATATGTCAGCTTCTGGGGCTGTCAATGGCGAACCGGATTGGACATTGCTAGCCGATCATGGGGTGGAGCCGTCAGAGCTTAAAGGCCTGACCTACCCTTTGGGCGATACAGCGCCTGAATATAGCACTGTCTTTCCATTGCTGCCGGATATTGGTTGGACCCGCTTGCCGGTGCCGGGCAATCTTAACCATATTAATATCTGGCTGCTGGATGATGATGCGACGCATGAAAATGGCTATGCCATTGCTGATACTGGCCTGTTCATGCCCGATGCAATTGCTAGCTGGAAGGCGCTATTTGCCGGTCCGTTAAAGGATAAGAAGCTAACGCGCATATTGGTCACCCATTTCCACCCAGATCATATTGGCTGTGCCGGTTGGCTGGCCAATAAGTTTAAGGTGAAAATCTGGATGAACCGCACCGAATGGCTAATGGCGCGGATGTTGACCAGTGATGTACAGGATATGCCGCCCGCAGAGGCTATCGCGCTGCGCAAATTTAATGGCTATTCTGAGGAACGTTTGGCGAAATTTGCCAGTCAGGGCTGGGGCAATTTTGCGCGCGCTGTTTCGCGCCTGCCAATCAGCCATAAGCGCATTGATGATGGCGATATTATCCGCGTTGGCAAACGCCAATGGCACGCTATTACTGGCGGCGGCCATACTCCTGAACATTGTAGCTTTGTCGATCATCATAATGGCGTGATTATCGCTGGGGACCAGATATTGCCGCGCATCACATCCAATGTATCGCTAATGGATGCAGAGCCGGATAGCGATCCGCTGGGTGAGTGGTTGGCCAGTATTGATAAATTTAAGGCAGCCTTGGCTGATGATATGCTGGTGTTGCCCGCTCATGGCCACCCCTTTACTGGTGTGCAGCGGCGTCTTGACCGGCTGGCAGAGGGGCATCATGAACGGCTGGATATATTGGCGGCGGAACTAAAACAGCGTGAATTGCGCGCAACGGATTGTTTTGATCTGCTGTTTGACCGCGAAATTACCGACAATGTTTATGGGCTGGCGGCGGGTGAGGCGATGGCCCATTTGCGCCATTTGGAGCGTATTGGCCAAGCCCAATGCGAAACGCGTGACGGTGTTGGCTGGTTTAGCGCCGCCTGATCGGCTATCGCGCCATAACATCTTCAATTGCCCATTTTGACCTTATAATATGCATCCCGATCCACAGACCGACCAACTGGCCAACCAACAGGCCGATCCCTATAATATTTTGCGCCAGACCTTTGGCTTTTCCGGCTTTCGCGGGCGGCAGGAGGCCGTGGTTAGCCGGGTGCTTGCAGGTCAGAATACGCTGGCCGTTATGCCCACGGGCGCAGGCAAATCGCTCTGCTATCAACTGCCCGCTCTGGCGCGGCAGGGTACGGCTATCGTTATATCGCCGCTCATTGCGCTAATGCATGACCAGATACGCGCGGCGCAGGCCTTGGGCATAAAGGCGGCGGCCATGACCTCTGCCGATCATGATAATGCGGCAACCGCCCAGCGGCTGCGCGATGGTGATCTGGATCTGCTTTACGTCGCGCCGGAACGCGCCGTGGGCGGTGCCTTTCAAAACCTGCTAGGCGCGGCCAATATATCGCTGTTCGCCATTGATGAGGCGCATTGTGTATCGCAATGGGGGCATGATTTCCGCCCCGATTACCGCTTGCTGCGGCCCTTGCTGGACCGTTTTG
>CAZAHS010000157.1:2147-5784 GCA_964484855.1 uncultured Sphingomonadaceae bacterium
GGGCATGATTTCCGCCCCGATTACCGCTTGCTGCGGCCCTTGCTGGACCGTTTTGACAGCGTGCCGCGTCTGGCGCTAACCGCCACCGCTGACCGCACGACGCGCAGTGATATTTTGCGGCAATTGGGCATAGATGAGGGCGGGCTGGTGCTGGCAGGCTTTGACCGGCCCAATATCCATTATACCATCGCCCCGCGCATTAGCCCGGCACGGCAAATCACCGACTTTTTGGCGCGCAACCCGGGTGCTGGGATTATTTATGCGCCCACCCGTAAGGGATGCGAAAAACTGGCCGCCGATATTGCTCAAAGCGGGCGGCCCACCGGCGTTTATCATGCCGGACGCCCCGCCGAGGAACGCGCCCAAACACAGGCGGAATTTGTGCGCTCTGAAAATATGGTGATGGTCGCCACCATTGCCTTTGGCATGGGCATTGATAAGCCCGATGTGCGCTTTGTCGTCCATGCAGGATTGCCGCGATCAATTGAGGCCTATTATCAGGAAACGGGCCGTGCGGGGCGTGATGGCGATCCGGCGGAAGTGGTGATGTTTTGGGGCGCGAGCGATTTCACATTGGCGCGGCAAAGGCTGGATGAGGTTGATGAGGCGCGGCTTAATAGCGAGCGTGCGCGGCTCAATGCGCTGGCCGCTTTAGTGGAAGCGCCGACATGCCGCCGCGCTATATTGCTGCGCCATTTTGATGAAGACCCTGCGCAAAGCTGCGGCAATTGTGACAATTGCAACGCGCCGCCAAAAGTGATTAATGTCACCGAATTGGCGCGCAAATTATTGAGTGCTGTTTACCGCACTGGCCAAAGCTATGGCATGGGCCATTTGGAAAAAGTGCTAACCGGCAGTGATGATGCCAAAGTGCGTGAGCGCGGCCATGACCGATTATCAGTCTATGGTATAGTGGGCGCGGAAGAAGTGCCCTTATTGCGCGCGGTGATGCGCAGCCTGATGGCGCATGATATGCTGGCCAATACGGCGCATGGCGGCCTGCAATTGGGGCCATTGGCGCGTCCTGTGCTGCGCGGCGAACAGACTATCACTATTGCCGAACCACCCAAAAGAAAGGCGCGCCGTTATGGGGAGCGTTCTGGCTCTGGCGCAAATTCCGCCCCCAATCCTATAGGCGAACCGCTATTTGAGGCACTGCGTGAAACCCGCAAGGCGCTGGCTGATGCTGGCAATGTGCCGCCCTATGTGGTGTTTCATGATAGCGTGCTGCGCGATATGACCAGCCAGCGGCCCAATTCAATTGATGCGCTGGCGCAATTGCCGGGCATTGGTTCAAAAAAGCTAGAGGCTTATGGCGATGCGTTTCTGGCGGTAATCCGGCAATATTGAGCGGATGGCCTAGGTCCTGACCCCAACTAAGCCACCCCGTTCATGCTGAGCCTGTCAAAGCATTTTGTACGCACCAGGATTATAACAGCCCTTCGACAAGCTCAGGGCAAATGGCTGGGTTTTGGGCAAAGGGTAAGAAACAAAGTCGAAATGAGGCATTTTGCGCGCCCATATTGGCGACATTTTTTCAGTGTCCAGCGGAGGCGAGTTTTGTTATCTCTGCCATAATGCAAATGCCCATCCGCCTCTTGATCGCGCTTATGATGTGCGGATTTGTGCCAGCCTGCGCTAACACGCCGCCGCCACAAACCGACAATTTTGGCGCGCCTTTTGCTGCAAATGTTCCAAATGATGTGCGGCTGTTTATTGTGCGCCGCCAAGCCTGTGACCATTTTCGCGGCGAACCGCGCGGCGATTATGCCGAGCGCGATAAATTTCTAAACGCGCAAATTGATGAAACATGCACGGGAACCGATGCTGCCCTGACCGCGCTAAAAACCAGATATCAGAACGATATGGCGATCACCAAAATGCTGTCAGAATATGAAGAGGATATTGAAATATGAGCAAAATATATGCTTTTGCGGCAATAATTATAGCCTCCACCAGCCTAATAAGCTGTTCCGCAGCAGAAGACACTGGTGATGCTGCCGCAGCAAAAAAGACAATAAGTTCAGAAGATTCGCAGGATGCTGCGACCCTTGATAAGGATGATAATATGTTCCGTACCCTCACCGATGACATGCTGGTTAGTCCGCAAATTTCTCTGGCCGATATTGCTGCTGCTAAAGAACAGGGCGTGACCCTGATTATCAATAACCGGCCTGATGATGAGGAGCCGGGACAAATTGCCGGTGATGACATTAAGGCCGCGGCAGAGGCGGCAGGTATCACCTATGTGGCGATCCCGGTTGGCCATTCGGGTTTTTCCGCGCCGCAAATTGATGCGCTGGATAAAGCATTGGACGCTGCTGAAGATGGCAAAACCCTTGCTTTTTGCCGCTCCGGCACTCGCTCCACCTTGTTATGGTCACTGCGCCAAGCGCGGGACGGCATGGATATAAGCGAAATTGCGCGTATCGCAGGAAATGCCGGTTATGATGTCAGCATGATCCGCCCCTTGCTTGACCAATTGGCCGGGCAAGCCAGCGGCGAATAAACATAGTCAAACGCGCAAGAGGTCAGTGAATATTCACTATATTAGCTTAATATAAGATCATGACCTTGCTCATCACCTCGCTTGTCTCTTTCGCCATCATATTGGCGGTAACGGCATTGGTGCGCGGGTTACGGCTGGGTGAGGTGCGGTTGCAAAGCCGGGCGCAGGCCTGTGATTGGGCGGCAAAAAATGTGCCGTTTTTTGCCCCTGTTGACGCGATAATCTCTGAAGATGGGCAAGGCGCTTTGGTGTGTGATGCCGCGCAGCAAATCGTGCTGATAAAACGGCATGGCTCCAAATTTGCTGGCCGGCTGCTGACTCGCCCTTTGGATATAGAGCGCAAAGGCCCGATCTGGTGTGTAGGCAGCGGCGACCGGCAATTCGGCAGGGTGAGCATGCAATTCGATATAGCGGGGCAAAGCCGCTTGAAGGCGCTGCTGTAAAGCCGTAAATGATAGATATGGACTTTAGCCTGCCCAACCCCACACAGATTGCCGTGCCGCTATTTATCGCGGCAATAGTGCTGGAAATCTGGATTGTGCGGACCAAAAGCCGTGACAGCTATGACCCGCGTGATACTTTCACATCCTTGGCGCTGGGGCTGGGCAGCACCATAGCGGGCGCATTATCGGGCGGTTTTTTTCTGGCCATTGCCTTTGCGGTCTATGAATTTCGCATTTTTGATGCTGGCCCTGAATGGTGGGCCATTTGGTGGGCATGGCCGCTGGCTTTTGTGCTGGATGATCTGGCCTATTATTGGAAGCACCGTCTGGGCCACCGTGTGCGCTGGATGTGGGCGGCGCATGTCATCCATCATAGCAGCCAGCATTATAATCTTTCCACCGCACTGCGCCAAACATGGACGGGCGCATTAACGCCTGGTTTTCTTATCAGCCTGCCGCTGTTTCTGCTCGGCTTTCATCCGCTGATGGTCGCCTTTGCGGGCGGATTAAACCTGATTTACCAATTTTGGATTCATACCGAGACGATCAATAAAATGCCGCGCTGGTTTGAATGGGCGCTCAATACGCCTAGCCATCACCGTGTCCACCACGCCACCAATCCGCGCTATTTGGATAGCAATTATGCCGGTGTCTTCATGTTTTGGGACCGGATGTTCGGCACTTT
>CAZAHS010000158.1:0-5696 GCA_964484855.1 uncultured Sphingomonadaceae bacterium
GATTGCGCGTTACAACGACAACCCCGGCATTGGAAAAAGCTGCATTCAGATCGGCAACTGCCTGTTCTTTCTGCGAACGGTCCATACCATTCTCCTTCATTTCATGGCGGCCTCATGCGTCAGCAAAGATGCAGCCAAATCCAAATGTCATGCTGCCCCAAAAGGCATCATAACGGCGAAATGTTCTAGGGGAGTGTTGGCCAAAATTCAGTTTCGGCCAGCGAGCAATGCCAGGGCAATTCCTCGCTAAAATAACTATCCCCGTCTCGGCTGGAGATTAAGAAAGGCATACCCTTTCACCAACTGTCTCGAACGGTGATCGCCAAAAGATTATCTACCCTTTGGCTTTCATTGGCCTAAATACTGAAAACCGGCATTGAGTCAAGGCCAAGATAAGCCCCTAGAGCCAGAACCTAATTCTGGTATATTTGTATCTGTAACGATCTGCCATGCGCAGACGAACCGTAATTAGTGTTTATAGCCCCCCAATTTCAAAAAAGGCCCCTTTATGACATTCCCCAAAAATATTCGCACTATTGCCGCCAGCAGCTTTATTGCTGCTCTTGCCATGCACGCTGCTCCGGCGCTTGCACAAGATGGCGATGATGCAGGATTTTATCTCTCTGCCAAAGCAGGTGTAGAAATTCTAAGCGATAGTGACTTTATCGGTGTGCAGGCACCTGAAGCCGGTGTGCCCGGAATGACAGGCGCACCTGCTGAGGTAAATGTCGATTTTGATACCGGCTTTTCGATCAATGGCGCAGTTGGTTATGATTTTGATGATGGCATTATCAGCTTCCTGCATACCCGCATTGAAGTAGAAGCAGGCTATATTGAAGCAGATGTTGGCGGCGGCGCATTTAATGGCGGCAATCAGGTCTTTGGCGGTGACATTAGCAATTTCACGCTCACTGCTGGCTTTCAAACAGATATTGTCTGGGCCGATGACCAGAAAGTGGTCCCCTATTTTGGCGGTGGCATTGGCATCGCTGTTGTGGATGCTAACATTAATTACTTCCCGAATAACGGAATTGCCACCGCGCCGACATTTGGCGTGTTCGGCAGCGACACTGCCTTTGTATCGCGCAATCAAATCGGTGTTGCAGCAAAGGCAAGCGATCGTTTCGATATCTTCGCTGAAGCGCGCTACACCCGCACAAATGATCTGGATTTTGAACGCCGCTTTGTTGCCGGCGGCGCTGATGGCTTTTCTGCCAATGTGTCCGGCGATGTTGAATCATTCGGATTTAATCTGGGCGCACGCGTACGCTTCTAATTAAGAATTTTATATATCCGCACAAGAAAAGGGCCGGAATCGCATATCGCGTCCGGCCCTTTTTGTGTTCGTTAGAAGAAAGGCTTACGCGCCTTCAATCTCTCCCAGATCAATTTTCAGACCCGGACCCATTGAAGAGCTAACCGATACTTTGCGGACATATTTGCCCTTGGCACCTGATGGTTTGGCTTTCACAACCGCGCCCACCAATGTGTCGAAGTTTTTGCGCAAATCACCTTCTGAGAAGCTGGCTTTACCAATGCCGCTGTGAATGATACCGGCTTTCTCAACGCGATATTCCACTTGGCCGCCTTTGGCGTCTTTAATGGCTTGCTCAACATTAGGCGTAACAGTTCCCAGCTTGGGGTTTGGCATCAGGCCCTTGGGGCCAAGTGTCTTACCCAAACGGCCCACAACGCCCATCATGTCCGGCGTTGCGATAACGCGGTCATAATTCAGATTGCCTGCCTGCATATCTTCCATCAAATCTTCTGCGCCGACTTTGTCAGCACCAGCAGCGAGCGCTTTATCGGCATTGTCGCCGCGTGCGAACACAGCAACTTTAACGTCTTTACCAGTGCCCGATGGCAATGACACAACGCCGCGCACCATTTGGTCGGCATGGCGCGGGTCAACGCCCAGATTCATGGCGACTTCAATGGTTTCATCAAATTTGGCAGTGGCCAGTTCTTTGATGGTTTTAATAGCTTCGTCTACGCCGTACAGTTTTTCGCTGTCCAGTGCGGCCATTGCTTTTTGTTTTTTGGTTAGTTTAGCCATTATCTTAGCCCTCCACCTGGAGGCCCATGGCGCGCGCCGAGCCTGAAATAATTTTTACAGCTGAATCCATATCATTGGCATTCAGATCTTTCATCTTCAATTCGGCAATCTCTTCAAGCTGCTTGCGTGAAATCGTGCCTGCACTGTCTTTACCAGGCGCTGAAGAGCCTTTTTTCAGCTTAGCAACCTTTTTAATCAGATAGCTTGCCGGTGGCTGCTTGGTGGTGAAGCTGAAACTGCGGTCAGCATAAACCGTGATTTTGGTCGGGATTGGCGCGCCTTTTTCAAGATCGCCAGTGGCCGCGTTAAACGCCTTACAAAATTCCATGATATTTACACCGCGCTGACCCAATGCGGGGCCAATTGGCGGTGACGGGTTTGCAGTACCGGCGGGCACTTGCAGATTGATATAGCCGGTAATCTTCTTGGCCATAATATGCTCCTGTCTTTATATTTGGGATTGCCCAGCGCAAAAAAGCTCTAGGCAGATCCCGTCAAATTAAGCGGTACAAATGATAAGCAGATTATCTCTGCCCATCTCCCGCGCGGAAAACTGCTATATTAGCAGCGATTGCGCATTAGCGGATTGCCCCGATAATGCAAGGAAAACGGTTTGCAGCATAAGATGGCCGCAAGCCCTTTGCCTTATTTGAACAGTTCAACCTGCTCAAAATCAAGTTCAACCGGCGTAGCGCGGCCAAAGATAGATACAGAAACCTTGACCTTGCCTTTGTCAAAGTCCAGCTCTTCAACAATGCCGTTAAAGCTGGCAAATGGACCTTCCAGCACTTTAACAGAATCGCCGATTTCATATTCCACATCGACTTTAACCCGCGTTTCCGCGCCGCTATCATCAACGGTGTCGAGCATGCGGTTGGCCTGTGCATCGCTAATCGGCTGCGGCTTACCGCTAGCGCCCAGAAAGCCGGTTACTTTGGCGGTGTTCTTGACCAAGTGATAAACATCGTCGGTCATGGTCAGTTTAGCCAGCACATAGCCCGGCATTAATTTGCGCTCATTCTGCACCTTCTTGCCGCGCTTTACCTCCGTCACAGTCTCGGTCGGCACTTCCACCGCTTCGACAAGCTGCGTCAATTCCAGACGCTCCGCCTCTGCCATGATCGCTTCTTTAATCTTGGCTTCAAAGCCGGAATAAGCGTGAATGATATACCAACGTCCCATAACCCAGTCTTCTCTTCAATATTTGGTTTAGATTTTTGCCAGTAACGGCATGGCTATTATGTCTATGCCTGCAACCGCATGGCGGAAATCTCTCATCAGCCTTCCCGTTAGGAAAGATTAGATGGTCATGCTTAGCAATGATTGCACGATCCAGTTAAACACTGAATCCACACCCAGAAAGAACAGCGCCAACAATGTCATCATGATAAACACCATGATCGCCGTGGTGATAGTTTCCTGACGGGTCGGCCAGACCACTTTAGACGATTCGGTCCGTACCTGACGGACAAATTCACCGGGAGTTACTTTTGCCATAATCTTTGCCACTCAATCCGTTTGTTCAACCCGTTTCGGGACAGGGTTCTTCGTCATCACCTGTCTGGTAAAACCGGTAACGACTTGAATATATGCCCGATGTTTGGGAATTGCGAGTGGCTTAGCGCCGCAATTGCAAAATTGCAAGCCGGTTCAGTCGTCGCCGCCGCGCTTTAACAGATGCTCCCCCTAACGCGACACAGTAATTTCGCCTTCGCTTAAAGCCTGTTGTGGCACAATATTGCGGATATCTATACGGCCTTGGTACTCTAGCAATGCAGCCGACAAGACTAACCCTTAGAACAGATAGTATTTTATGAAATGGCAGGGGCGCACGGGCTCGAACCGTGGGCCTTCGGTTTTGGAGACCGACGCTCTACCAACTGAGCTACACCCCTAAGGGCAGGGACAATAACATTATGCCTGCCGTAGTGGCCGCGTTTAACGCTTTCGCTATGATGTGGCAAGCCAGCAATTGCCGAAACACGGGAACATGATAGAAAATTGTCCATCAAAGGTTCCATGCGTGCTGCATCGCCATTAAGTGCATATGGTAATGACCCTTGATCCCGAAACATTGCTGCGCGCCTATTCCGTTGGTCTGTTCCCCATGGCCGATTCGCGCGAAGCAACGGATGTTTTCTGGGTTGAGCCGCGTGATCGCGCTATTTTGCCGCTGGACGGGTTTCATATGTCGCGCTCTTTGCGCAAAATATTGCGCCGCGACGTTTTCACCATCACCTGCAATCGTGCATTTGCTGATATTGTCAAACTGTGCGCAGAAACCGCGCCCGACCGCGACGATAGCTGGATCAATAAGGAAATCCGCGAAAGTTATCAGCTTTTGCACCATCTTGGCCATGCCCATAGCGCAGAATGCTGGCAAGATGGCAAGCTGGTTGGCGGACTTTACGGTGTTTCACTGGGCAGAGTTTTTTGCGGTGAAAGCATGTTCAGCCGTGCAGATAATGCCTCAAAAGTCGCGCTGGCGGCTTTGGTCGCTGCGATGCGGCTGGGCGGGTTTACGCTGCTCGATTGCCAATTTATGACCGACCATCTGGCCAGCCTTGGCGCGGTGGAAATCAGTCAGGATGATTATGTGCATATGCTGGGCAAGGCGCTGGCTGGCAGTAATTTTGCCAAACCGCAATCACGCCCACGCCTTAGCAATATGGCCGCTACTTCCCTGTTTAATTCACATGAAACAAATGGCGCAGAGGCCTATCCGTCAACCTCATCCAGCAAATCCTCAATGGTCGGCTCTGGTAAACTTGGTGCTGGCAAAGTTGGTGCTGGTGGCGGCGATGCTTCTGGCGCTGGAGCAGGCGGTGCGGGCCGCGCCGGGCGTTCAGCAGCAGAGCCTTCATTGCCGGATGCTCTGGCGCGGCTGGTTGACCCCGATGCCCCACTGCCCCTGCCTGAATCGCTACTTGAAGATGCCCGTGCTGGCCTATCTGGCGCATCAGAATCAGCGACAACTTCCTCAATTACCTCTTCTTCACCCGGGAAACGCATTGCGCAGTTTTTAATCCAGACATCATAAATAGGATGCTCAACAACATTTGCTGATGGTGATTCCTTAAACAGCCAGCCGGAAAAAATCCGCCGCCATTTCGGCTCTGCATTACTGTTTCGTTTTGGCTTATCCTGCACCAGAACTTGCACAAAAGCGCCTGATTCTGCCGGTGTTTCCCATGGCGCAGTGCGCTCACACGCCTCCATACGCACAACAACATTGCCGATGCGCTGCGCTTCGCCAGGCTTCATTTTTAGTTCGCGCATTTTGTTATTGCGCTTGTTCAAAAACCCGATGGTCGCAACACGCTGCGCCATAGGCGTACCCAATTGCTCATCCTGACCCGTTGTTTGCACAGCCGATGCGGAATTATCTGTAGTCGCAGCGGCTGTGTCAGGCTTTGCATCGGCCTTTGGCGCGGGCTTGGCTGTCTTTTCTGTTTCTGCCGTTTCTTCGGTTTCACTGCCGCTTAGTGAACCACAAGCTGCAAGCGTAAAGGCCATGCCAAATGCAGCACCAAGCGCCCAATGGCGTTTGCGGTAATTGCCGGAAAATATGGAGCGGTCAGCAGACAAAATATCAGTCTTCCGGTGACCAGGCTTCATAATCCCCGCTAGAGGCCGCCCT
>CAZAHS010000159.1:0-521 GCA_964484855.1 uncultured Sphingomonadaceae bacterium
CGCGGGAAAGCGGGACGCGGGAGATTGTTACCCGCTGGGCCGATGGCAGTGAAACTCGCACCAATTGGGCTGGTATTCGCAGTGATGCGCTTAAAATGGCGCAGGCGCTTCAGGCATTGGGCATCAAAAAGGGCGATCGTGTTGCCAGTCTTGCCATGAACCACTCGCGGCATTTGGTCAGTTGGTATGGCGTGGCCGGAATGGGCGGCGTTTTGCACACGGTGAACCCGCGATTATTTGAAGATCAATTGGAATATATCGTCAATCATGCTGAGGACCGCGTCATGCTATATGATGCAATGTTCCAGCCTATTGTTGACCGCATGAAAGAGCGATGGACCAGTGTTGAGCATTATATCTGCTTTGATTCTGGTGAGAATAATATTGCTTTTGAAGACTGGATTGATGAACAAAATGGCGATTTTGCCTGGGTTAAGGGCGATGAACGCGATCCGTGTATGATCTGTTATACCAGCGGTACAACGGGCACTCCAAAGGGTGTCGTTCGCGACCAGGGAGGA
>CAZAHS010000159.1:531-5670 GCA_964484855.1 uncultured Sphingomonadaceae bacterium
GCTCCACCGTGCTGCACGCCATGTCGGGTTTACAGCCTGCCGCCTTTCAGTTTAGCAGCGCTTCTGTCATGTTGCCGGTTGTGCCTATGTTCCATGCGGCAAGCTGGGGCCTGCCTTATGCCGGCGCGATGTCGGGTGTGAAATTCGTATTTTCTACGGTTAATGACCCTGCAGTGCTGCATGATTTGATGCTGCGTGAAAAGGTTACTGATAGCGCGGGTGTGCCAACTGTCTGGCTCGCTCATTTCCAATATTGCGATAAAGAGGGCATTGATCTGCCGCCGCTAAAAGCGGCTACAATTGGCGGCTCTGCTGCGCCCAAATTTATGATTGAGCGTTTGCTGAAAAATGGCACACGGGTGCAGCATGCCTGGGGTATGACCGAAACATCACCTATTGGCACGGTTGGCGGCCCGACATTTGATTGGGACATGCTGACACTGGAAGAAAAGGTTGAAAAATGCGCGATGCAGGGGCGACCAATTTTTGGCGTGGAACTGCGCATTGTTGATCTGGATGATATGACAACCGAATTGCCGCGCGATGGCGTGGCGAGCGGCGCGCTGCAAATTCGCGGGCCATGGGTGTTGAAGCGCTATTTCAAAGCCGAGGAAGATGCCGTTGACGCGCAAAGCTGGTTCGACACCGGTGATGTGGGTATTATTCACCCCGATGGCACTTTGCAGCTTACCGACCGCACCAAAGATGTCATTAAATCGGGCGGTGAGTGGATTAGCTCGGTTGAACTGGAAAATGCTGCTGTTGGCCACCCGCAAGTGGTTGAAGCGGCCTGTGTTGGCATGCCGCACCCCAAATGGGATGAACGGCCCGTCCTATTTGTAATTAAACAGGAAGGCTCTGATATCTCTGCAGATGATGTGATTGCGCATCTGAAATCGCAGGTTGCCAAATGGTGGTTGCCCGATGCAGTGGAATTTGTAGACGATATTCCGCACACAGCTACGGGCAAGATTTCCAAAAAGGATCTGCGCGAGCGTTTTGCTGATTATAAATTGCCAACCGCTTGATAATATTAGGGTCAGGAACCTAGGCCAAATTACAGGTCTAGCCGCATTTGCCCATGCCGTTCAGGCGGTATGAAAAGGTCTGTGCGCAGAGCATAGCGGTCTTTGTCCATGCCATATTTGCTGCGTAGCCTTTCCATGCGGGTGCGCAGCAAATCTGCCCAAGGGCCTTGCCCGCGGCGGCGGTGAAAAAAGCGCGGATCATTGCGCTTTCCGCCGCGTAAAGAGCGGATTATAGCCATGACCTTATTTGCGCGATCAGGAAAATGCGCGGCCAGCCATTCTTCAAATAACGGCGCAACTTCCCAAGGTAATCGCACAGGGATTGCTGCTAAGCCCAAAGCGCCGGCATCTGCTGCTGCGGCGGCAATATGCTCCAATTCGTGATCGGTGATTGCCGGAATAATGGGCGCAATATTGACATGACAGGGAACCCCAGCCGCCGTTAGTTTTTTCACTGCTGCAAGCCGCCTGCGCGGCACAGTTGCCCGCGGTTCCATTGTTCTGGCAATATCAGGGTCTAATGTGGTGATGGATAATGTCACGGCTGTAAGTTTCATCTCGGCCAGCTTGCGTAAAATGTCGATATCGCGCAGCACACGGTCAGATTTTGTTGTTATTCCTATAGGGTGATATGTCTCCAGCATGATCTCCAATATATCGCGGGTGATGCGATAATGTGTTTCAATGGGTTGATAAGGATCAGTATTGGTGCCGATAGCGATGGGGCGCACTTCATAGCCCGGCATTGCCAATTCTTGCCTTAGCAGCGTTGCTGCATTTGGCTTTGCAAAGAGCTTTGTTTCGAAATCAAGGCCGGGCGAGAGATTGTGATGGGCATGGCTGGGCCGCGCAAAGCAATAGACACAGCCATGTTCACAACCACGATAGGCATTGATAGAACGGTCAAAAGGAATATCTGGTGACTTATTGAAAGTAATGATTTTTTTCGGCTGTTCAATATTCACATGAGTGCGCAATTTTCGCGCCGCGCCATCTATCAAAGCCTGCTCATCGCGCCAATCACCATCAATATTGCGCTGCATATCATCAAAGCGCGGCGATGCTATATTACTGACTGTTCCTCTGCCCTTCACCACCTGAATATTCGGGTTAGGTCGCGGGATGACCGGATCATCATGATTTTCAATATTGTCGATGCGCAGCTTTTTCATCACCAATGGGTAAGTGACAAAAAAGAACATTACAAGAACAAAAGATTTTGTTCCTTGTCAAACTTCCTGTAAGCGGGGCATGAGTTCAACAAAATTGCATGGGCGGTGGCGACTATCCAGTTGATATTGCAAAATACCATCCCAGCCATCTTTCACTGCGCCATTTGAACCGGGCAATGCAAAAATATATGTACTGCGTGACACCACGGCACAAGCACGCGACTGGATAGTGGAAGTGCCAATATTGGCGATGCTCAGATAACGGAACATCTCGCCAAAGCCCGGTATGTCTTTGGTCTTTACCTGCTCTAGTGCCTCGGGCGTAACATCGCGGCCGGTTAGCCCTGTACCGCCAGTGCTAATGATTACATCAACATCGCGGTCATCCGTCCAATTTTGCAGGCGGGCCACCAGCCGCAGTTGATCGTCTTTCTCTATCACACGCGCGACCAGTTTATGGCCCGCTTTTTTAATCCGCTCCGCCAAAATATCTCCGGACGTGTCGTCAGCAAGCGTGCGCGTGTCCGATACCGTTAGCAGCGCAATATTGACTGGCTTAAATACGGCCTTTTCATCAATCCCCACTAAGATTTCCTCTATCTTGGCCGCCATATATGCGTACCAGTTTTATACCATCGGCATCGGGAAATTTGGGCCATAAACCTTGTGCCAGTCCGAATGCGCTTTGCGATTCTATACCGGCTTGAGCTTCATACATCCAGTAATTGCGCAAAACGATACCAACATATGCACGCGTTTCGGAATAGGGGATAGATTCCATATAGAGCAAGGGATCACCCTGATCCTTAATCTCTTCATTCCATCTGCCTACGGGCGAGGGACCGGCATTATAGGCAGCAATAACTTTGGGCAGCAGTCCGCCAGTTTGTCTTTTGCCCGCCAATTCTTTCAGGAATTGCTGGCCCAATGCCAGGTTATTTTCGGGAAGTGACAATGCCTTATCATCGGAAGGCAGATTATAATTTGCACCTAAATCAGCGGCGGTTCCGGGCAATAATTGCATAAGGCCGCGCGCATTGGCTGGGCTAACAGCATTTGCGCGAAAACCCGATTCCTGCAAAATATGTGCATAGACCAAGGAAGGATCAACCTTCCAGCCATTGACCGGGCGCCAACGCGGTGCGGGGAAGGCAGCCAAACGCTGCGCCGCAGTGTTTTTTGGCGTGTAAATAGACAGCCAACGCTGCAAAGCGGGCAGGCTGTAAGATTTCGCTATGGTCAATAATGTATCATGATCTGCGCCGCCTGCACGCCGTGCCTCATATCGCAGGGCTTCTTCGGCAAGGTCGGTCTTACCAAGCGCAATAAGTGCAAGAGCGGCGCGGCCATTTCGGCTGCGTTCTAACTGGCCGATTTGTGTTCTCGTCAAAGCCACTGACTTATCGGCATCATCTTGGCGAATGCCCAAGGCTTGCCGTGCCAAAACACCATATAATGTACCAGAATATGCACTGGCCTGCTGTAATTGCCCGCCTGTTTGAGAGGGATAGCCAGCTCGCATCCATGCGCGAGATGCCCAATAATGCCCTGCTGATTTTAGTTCAGGATTATCTGCCATTGCCCCGGTAAGGACAAATTGTTCAGCCGCCAGACGATATTGCCCTTGCCGCCATGCAGCCAGACCATAAACCCAGTGGCTATCGCCCAGCCAAGCGCCGCTGCCTTTTATAGCTTTATGCGCCATATCCAGCGCTTCATTATCGCGATTTTCAATGTAATAGGACCATGCAACACGTTGTTGCCATTCGGTCCGGCTTGCGGGCGAAATAGCGCTGATTGATGATGCCAATATCGCTTTTGCCAAATCGGGATTGCTATCAACAATGGCATCCAGAATATTCTGCTTTTCTGCTTCAGGTAGGGCATTTTTGCCGCTAATGCTTTTGGGCTTACCGCGAACCGATGGAACGCCCTGATATTGCAAGTGGCGTTTTGCCGGGCCTATAGGCATTTGGCTAACGCCGCGACGTGTTGCAAGACGCCGCAATTGATCGGATTGCGCAATATCGGGCGCATCATTTAGCAGCTTTACAATATCTTCTGCACGGGCAATTGGCGAATTGGCCGCTAGAAAATATTCTGCGCGAAATATAGGGTTTAAAGGGCTATGCTGGCTATCGGCAATAATATTGACAACGGCCTGCCAATTTTCGTCATCCAAAGCGCGAAAAAAAGCGAGGGCATCAGAACGTTCTTTATTCGATAGAATATTTTGCTCTATCTTGGCTGTGACATCAGCAGGCGATGCGGGGAAATAATCCGGACTTGTATTCGCTATATTTGATGACGCGGCTGCGGGTGAGGCGGTAAGACCCAATAGACTAAGGCTGTACAGCACCGATTTCATGCAAAGACTCCCTAAATTTCAACCAGTCATTCCATGCCGCCCTTTTTAGGCTTGATCGGGCCAAAAGGGTACGCGGATGGAAACTGACGCTAGCAGGGATGCTTCGCTGATTATGGTTAATATTTGGTAATGATCGCCGGTTTTCGGCAAGGTCTTTTCCAGTAACAATCAAATTGGCAAATTTGCCGCACAGCATAATATGGTGCGGGTTGATAAGAGCTATCAAATGCTGAGCAATCTCGGCCCAATAGGTTTGGCGATCCATCTCCATCTCTGGGGCAAGGCTATATTGCGGCCAAAGTGACAATAAAGCCGTGGTGTCGCGTTTAATCTGAGCAGCATTTAACATATTGTTTAGCAGCACGCCCGATGCACCAGTGAACAGAGTTTCATTATCATCTTGATCCGGCATATCAGAAATCATCAACAGCTTTGGTGCGCTTATTAAAGCAGGCAGAATGCGCGGTCCGCTTCCGCTCATCATCGCGATATCATCAGAAGCCTTCCACCATTGCGCTATATCTTCTAAATTATCTGGCAGCGATTTGGGTTTATCTGCAATAATATGGGC
>CAZAHS010000160.1:0-5646 GCA_964484855.1 uncultured Sphingomonadaceae bacterium
TGTGGCGGTAATAATCCAGCCCGCGCACAAGGCGGCTATTGCGCGTCCATGCAACACCTGCGGCATCCAGCCCGCTGGTCACGGCCGCAAAAAAGGCAGCAGCCTCATCGGACAGAAATGCGTCAATATCCGGCGCGCTATCGGCTATTGGGCGGTCTTGCGGTTCCTTGCTGTCCAAAATGCGCAGCGGATTGCTTTCCAGCCGGTTTTGCGAATCTGCTGATAAATCGCCCTTATGCTTTGTGAAATGCTCCACCAATGCGCTGCGCCAGGCTTCCCTTGTGGCGCTATCGCCTAGCGTGTTGAGTTGCAGGGTTACGCCCTCTGTTATGCCCAATTCTTTGAGCAATTGGTCGGCCATGACCAGCAATTCGACATCGGCCTGCGGCTCGGCTGCGCCAATAATCTCTGCGTCAATTTGGTGAAACTGGCGATAACGGCCCTTTTGCGGGCGCTCATAACGGAATAATGGACCATGGGTCGCCAGCTTTAGCGGCGCATGTTGCTGCCATCCATTGGTGAGGTAAGCGCGGGCAATGCCAGCGGTAAATTCCGGACGCAGGGTTAGCGAATCGCCGCTGCGGTCATCAAAGCTATACATTTCTTTGGAAACCACATCGGTGCTTTCCCCCAAAGAGCGGGCAAAAACGCTGGTCGCTTCAAACACCGGCAATTCCGCGCGGCGAAAATTATAGAGGCGGCGCACCCGATCAAAAGCCGTGACAACATGGCCAAAACGCTCTTGATCCTCACCAAAAATGTCTTGCGTGCCGCGAATGGCGCCGGGGATGTTATGTTTAGCCATGGGTGTTTGCCTGTTACTTCTATTATATGTCGCATGTATTGGGCGGGCGTTTAGCGGCTTTTTTGCAAAATCCAAAGCCCCGCTTTATGGTCCCGCCTTGTGACTGTGCAGATATGGCATTTTCGCTAACAGGCTTGCCTGTTATAAACTATCCCTTATCTGGGATTAAACCATTTACAATAGAGGTGCCTGCTGCAATGCGTTTCAAAACCTTTTCTTCTTCCTTTCTTACAAAATCTGTATCCGCTTTGGCCCTTTCTGCGCTGCTGTTTTCCGGCTCTGCCATGGCGCAACAGGGCAATAGCAAGCCGGTGGAAGAGCGGGTTGTTGATATTGTGCCAGTGGCGCAGGACAAGGTTTTTCGCGGCACAATGCAGCTGCAAATAGATGCACGCGATACCGAGCAGGCGATTTTTCGCGTGGAGCAGCAAATCCCTGTACCACGCGATTTGCCCAGCACCAGACGCTTCACCTTGCTTTACCCTGAATGGCTGCCTGGCAATCATGCCCCGCGCGGACAGATTGAAAAACTGGTCGGGCTGACCTTTACCGGCGGCGGCAAAACCCTGAAATGGACACGCGATTCGCTGGACGTTTATGCCATTCATGTTGATGTGCCGCGCGGCGTAAAAAACATAAGTGCAAAATTTCAGTTTACCTCTGCCACTGCGCGTAATCAGGGGCGGGTGGTGGTCACCCCCAATATGATGAATTTGCGCTGGCACTCTATGTCGCTTTATCCGGCTGGCTATTATACGCGCAATATTCCGGTTTCTGCCACAGTGACCTGGCCGGAGGGTTGGCAGGATGCATCATCAATGCGTGCGCGCAGCAAGCAGGGCAGCACAGTGACATATGAGACTGTGGATTATGATACGCTGGTTGATAGCCCGGTCTTTGCAGGGCGATATTTTAAGAAATGGGAATTGTCGGATAAGGTAACGCTGAATGTGGTGGCAGATGCCGCTGAATATCTTGATGCAAATGAAGAGCAGATTGAGCATCACCGCCGTTTGGTGCGTGAGGCGCGTGCGCTGTTCGGTGTAGAGCATTATGACCGCTATGACTTTTTGCTGGCCCTGACAGAAGAAATGGGCGGTATCGGTTTGGAGCATCACCGGTCATCAGAAAATGGCGTAAACCGTGAATATTTCACTGATTGGGATAGTGGACCGGGCCGCCGCGGCCTGTTGCCGCATGAGGTGGTACATAGCTGGAATGGAAAGCATCGCCGTTCAGAAGGTATTTGGGCGCCTGATTTCCGCACCAGCAGCCGCGATGATATGCTATGGGTTTATGAAGGGCAGACGCAATTTTGGGGCTATATGCTCGCCGCGCGTTCCGGCCTTTTCACCAAACAGCAGACATTGGATGCACTGGCCAATGTTGCTGCCTCGCTTGACCAGCGTGTCGGGCGGCAATGGCGTCCACTTATTGACACCACGCATGATCCCATCATTGCGGCGCGCCAGCCAAAGCCGTGGAGCAGTTGGCAGCGTTCAGAAGATTATTATAATGAGGGCATGCTGATTTGGCTGGAAGCAGATGGCATTATAAGGCGGGAAAGCGGCGGCACAAAATCGCTGGAAGATTTCGCGAAAAGCTTCTTTGGCGGGCGCGAAGGTGATTGGGGCGTTGTGACCTATACTTATAAAGATGTTGTGGCAGAGCTAAACGCCGTCCAGCCTTATGATTGGGATGGTTTCTTGCAAGAGCGGGTATATTCCACCACCAGTGAAGCGCCAAAAAATGGTTTGGCCATGTCGGGTTACCGGCTGGTTTATACAGATGAGCCTACCGATTTCATTAAAAGCCGCGAAGGTGCGCGCGGCGCTGATCTCAGCTATTCAATAGGGTTATCAGTCCGCAGCAGCGGCAGCATCAGCTCTATTATATGGGGTTCACCAGCATTTAAGGCGGGTTTGACCAATGGCCATGATATTATGGCGGTTAATGGCAAGAATTTTTCAACCCGCGTGCTGAAAGAGGCGATTACCGAGGCCGCTCAAGAAAAAGCTGGGCCGCTGACATTATTGGTTAAAAAAGGTGACCGCTTTAAAACAGTTTCTATCGACTATAGCGGCGGGCTGCGCTACCCGCGCCTTGAGAAAATTGGCGAAGATCAGGGCGGGCTGGATATGCTGCTGACACCGCAAGTCAAATTTTAATATAAGCAATTGATGCGCTATGCCGTGATATAATGCGCGTAAGAAAGAGATTAATATGCAGATTAGTGCGATTCCCATTGGCAAGAATCCGCCCACTAACTTGAACGTCATCATTGAGGTTCCAGCGGGCGGCGAGCCGGTTAAATATGAATTTGATAAGGCGTCAGGCGCAATCTTTGTTGACCGCATATTGCACACGCCCATGCGCTATCCTGCCAATTATGGTTTTGTGCCGCACACATTGTCGCCCGATGGTGATCCGCTCGACGCTTTGGTGGTTGCGCGTTCGCCCTTTATTCCCGGCGCAGTGGTGCGCTGCCGCCCTATTGCGGTTCTGAATCTGGAAGATGAGCATGGCGGCGATGAAAAGCTGGTCTGTGTGCCTGACACGGCAACCTTTCCTTATTATAGCAGCGTGCGCGAGCGTGAGGATTTGCCGGAAATCGTATTTCAGCAGATTGAGCATTTTTTCACCCATTATAAAGATCTTGAGAGTGAGAAATGGGTGCGCGTTGGCAAATGGGGCGGCCCCGAAGAAGCGCGCCAAGTGGTGATTGAGGCCATAGAGCGGGCTCAGAAAAACGCATCATAAGCAAAGATTGCGAATATAAATGCAGCGCTCACTCTGCATTCATCTATTGATATTAGGCTGATGACATATGGCGAAGATATGCACCTGCAATAGCCGCTAGAATATTGATTTTTGAATATAGGGCGAAAGGCGCTCCCATGCTGCGAAAGACATTCATTCCATTAACGGCGGTTTTGCTGGCTGGTTTTGTGCCTTTTGCTGTCTTAGCTGATACAGATGATATAGCCATTGAAAGCGAGGAAGCGGATAAGGCTCCGGTTCGCGACCAAAAGGCATATGATCGCTTGTTCAAGGGTAAGGTGGCGGGCAAGCCGCGTGATTGTCTGCCCAATACTGGCAACCGCAACCCCATAGCCGTTGGGGAAGATATTATCGCCTTTCGTCGCGGCGATATAATATATCGCAATAATTTGCGATCAATCTGCCAAGGGCTGAACGGCAAGAGAGATATTTTGATATCGATCGTTCCCAGCGGCAATGTCTGTAAAAATGATAAGGTCAAGCGGGTTGACCGGTTTACCGGCGTACCCCGTTCGCTGTGCGTACTTGGCGAATTTGTGCCCTATACCAAGCCTGATAAAGACAGTGATGAGGGCTGAGTTCAAAAACTCACTATATTGAGGCTATTGCCCTCTGGAAATTCTGCTCTGGCTATGCTTAAGCATGATGCAATTATTAGGACTCGCTTAATTGCAGGCTATCCCCTGCGCTTTTGCGTAACAGACAGGATTTAACCGGAAAGGGTCTCCTCTCAAAATGAATATCCATGAATATCAAGGTAAAGAACTGCTCGCCAAACATGGCATCGCCATTCCTACGGGCTATGCCGCACTAACCGTTGAAGAAGCTGTTGCCGCCGCAGAAAAACTGCCTGGCCCGCTTTATGTTGTGAAGGCGCAAATTCATGCTGGTGGGCGCGGCAAAGGCAAATTCACCGAATTGGGCGCCGATGCCAAGGGCGGTGTTCGCCTGTCAAAATCCGTTGATGAAGTGCGCGAAAATGCCGCCGAAATGCTGGGCAACACTTTGGTGACGGCGCAAACCGGGGATGCGGGCAAGCAGGTTAACCGGCTTTATGTCACAGACGGCGTTGATATTGCTGATGAATATTATCTCTCCATGCTGGTTGACCGCGCCACGGGCCGCGTTGCCATGGTTGTTTCAACCGAGGGCGGCATGGATATTGAGGCAGTTGCGCATGACACGCCAGAGAAAATCACCACTATCACTATTGATCCGGCACAGGGTTTTATGCCGCATCATGGCCGCTCCTTGGCCTATGCGCTGGAGCTGGATGGCGCGCTGAATAAGGCCGCGCAAAAGCTGGGCAAGCAGCTTTACACTGCGTTCATGGCGATGGACTGCGAAATGATGGAAATTAACCCGCTGGTCGAAACCGAAGGCGGTGAGCTGCTGGTGCTTGACACAAAGATGAGCTTTGACGGCAATGCGCTCTATCGCCACCCCGATATTGAGGCGCTGCGCGATGAAACAGAGGAAGACCCTGCCGAGGTGGAGGCAAGCAAGCATGATCTGGCCTATATCAAGCTGGATGGCAGCATTGGCTGTATGGTCAATGGCGCAGGTCTGGCCATGGCGACAATGGACATTATCAAGCTAAACGGCGCATTTCCGGCAAATTTCCTTGATGTAGGCGGCGGCGCAACAACCGAAAAAGTAACCGCTGCGTTCAAGATCATTTTGGCTGATGAAGCGGTAAAGGGCATTTTGGTCAATATTTTCGGCGGCATCATGCGCTGTGACACCATTGCCGAAGGTATAGTTATCGCGGCGAAAGAGGTTGATCTGGATGTGCCACTGGTGGTGCGCTTGGAAGGCACAAATGTCGAAAAAGGCAAGGAAATTCTGGACAATAGCGGCCTGCCCATCGTCAGCGCTAATGATCTGGGCGATGCCGCACAGAAAATCGTCGCGCAGGTGAAAGAGGCGGCGTAATTGCCGCCACCCTTTGGGCAGACCTTATAATCAGCACACTCTAAAATTTATGCGGCGGTTGACGTTCACGTTAACGTCAACTATATGAGTGAGTGAGAATTGTCCGTTCGCCCTGAGTGCTGAGC
>CAZAHS010000161.1:0-5617 GCA_964484855.1 uncultured Sphingomonadaceae bacterium
CACAGCCGCAGTTGCCAGTAAAGAAAAGCCCATTAAACGCATGATCTGCCTTTTTATATTACGGTTTTGAACCAAAATTATTTTTGCTTACACTAACAAATTCGGCGCATAAGGCTCAACGGTTACAGTTTCGATGCATAATGTGCCGAAAATCGTAAATTCTTTCATGTTATAAATCTGGTTTTGCAGCGTTTCGCGCTGTCACTCTGTCCGCAAATTGCTATATGCACCTTATGTCCAAAAAGCCTGATGCACAATTTGATCCTCTCGCAAGCGAGAATGATGCCGAAAATAATATTGGTAAATCCAGCGATAGCCCCAAAAAAGGGGACCGCATTGCCAAATTGCTGGCGCGTGCTGGTGTCGCATCGCGGCGTGAAGTTGAGCGGATGATAGCCGATGGCCGCATTGCAAAAGATGGCGAGAAAATAACAACCCCTGCTACATTATTGACCAGCCTGCATGGCATTTCTGTTGATGGAAAAGCGGTTGGGCAGCCAGAACCAACCAAATTATGGCGCTTTCATAAACCTGTTGGCGCACTAACGGCAGAGCGCGATTTTAGCGGGCGCTTGACCATTTATGATGTGCTGAAAAACAGTGGCGCCGATCTGCCCCGCGTTATGCCCGTCGGGCGGCTTGATCTGAATACAGAGGGTTTGCTGCTGCTGACCAATGATGGCGCGTTCAAACGGGAAATGGAACTGCCTGCATCCGGTGTGCCGCGCACCTATCGTGCCCGCACATTTGGCGATGTTAGCCAGGCGCAGCTAGAAGATTTGATTACAGGCACCGTGATTGAGGGCGTGCGCTATGGCCGTATTGATGCAAATTTGGAACGGCGCACCGGCAAAAACCAATGGATTGAGCTAACCCTAAAAGAAGGCAAAAACCGGGAGGTGCGCCGCGTTTTGGAGCATTTAGGTTTGCAAGTTTCGCGCCTGCTGCGCACATCCTATGGACCATTTTATCTTGATGACCTTGCCAAGGGTGAGGTTGCGCCCGTTCGCAAAATTGATCTGGTCAATTTCCGCAAACGTTTTGATAAACCAAGCGGGAAATAGGCAGTGCGTATCATTTCCGGCGCATATCGCGGGCGCAAATTGGCCGTTCCCAAAGATGCCAGCATCACCCGCCCCACCGCAGACCGCACGCGCGAAACATTATTCTCTATGCTGACAAGCCGCTTGGGCAGTTTTGAGGATTTACAGATACTCGACCTTTTTGCCGGCACCGGCGCTTTGGGGCTGGAAGCATTGTCACGCGGTGCGGGCCATTGCCTGTTTGTGGAGCAAGACCGCATGGCCGCCAAAGTGCTGGAAAACAATATTGCGCATTTGGGCGCGCAGGACAAAGCAACACTTCGCATGGCGTCAGTTTTGGGCATCGGCACAGCGCAGCGCCCTGCCGATGTTGTTTTGATGGACCCGCCCTATGGCAGCAATGCCGGAGCGGTTGCTCTGGATAAGCTGGGCCGTTTGGGCTGGTTTGCGCCCTCTGCATGGATTGTTATTGAAACGGGCCGCGATGAGACAATTGAAAACCCCGCCTTCACAAAAGATGCCGAGCGCAAAGTCGGCAAAGCCATGTTGCATATAATGCGCCCGAAAATTGACGGAACCAAAAATTGACGGGCCAAAAATTGAGGGCCAAAAATTGAGGGCCAATAAATTGACGGGGCCAAAAATTGAGGGGAACAGTGCAGGATAGGACTTGCCCAACACGGTAATGTTCCATAAATGTTCAGCCATGCCAATTCACGATGATAATATGCACGATAATGACAGCGACGCCTTTGACGCGCTGGATGCAATGGATGCGGGCGAGCCTTTAGCGGATAAAGTCAACGAACCGCCCTATCTGACCATGCTTAATGCGCCGCAGCGCGATGCCGTGCTGACTATGGATGGGCCGGTGCTGATGCTCGCTGGCGCAGGAACCGGCAAAACTGCAGCACTCACTGCGCGTCTGGCGCATATACTTTATACACGCAAAGCATGGCCATCGGAAATATTGGCGGTTACTTTTACCAACAAAGCGGCCAAGGAAATGCGCGAGCGTGTGGGCCGTCATGTGGGTGAAGCGGTTGAGGGCATGCCATGGCTGGGTACTTTCCATTCCATCGGCGCAAAAATGCTACGCCGCCATGCCGAGCTTATGGGCCTGCAAAGCAATTTCACCATAATTGATACTGATGACCAATTGCGCTTGCTCAAGCAGATAATTCAGGCCAGCGAAATTGACGATAAGCGCTTTCCCGCGCGGCAATTGGCGGGCTTTATTGATAGCTGGAAAAACCGCGCGCTAAACCCACATGAGCTAAGCGCGGCGGATAATGAGCAATATGCGCAAGGGCGCGGTCAGGAAATATACCAGCTTTATCAGGACCGCCTAAAAGCGCTAAATGCCTGTGATTTTGGTGATTTGCTGCTGCATGTGCTGACCTTGCTGAAAACGCATCAAGATGTGCTGGCGCATTATCAGGAGCGGTTTCGCTATATTTTGGTGGACGAATATCAAGACACCAATGCAGCGCAATATTTATGGCTTAGATTGCTTGCACAAGCACGCAAAAATATCTGCTGTGTTGGCGATGATGACCAAAGCATTTATAGCTGGCGCGGCGCAGAGGTTGCCAATATCCTGCGTTTTGAAAAGGATTTTCCGCAAGCCAAAACTATCCGGCTAGAGCAGAATTACCGCTCCACTCCGCAAATATTGGCTGCCGCGTCGGGCCTGATTGCCAGCAATAGTGACCGGCTGGGAAAAACATTATGGACCGAAATTGAAGAAGGCGAAAAGGTTCAGATACGCGGCGTTTGGGATGGTCCAGAAGAAGCGCGCAGCGTCGCCGATGCGCTGGAAACTGTTCAGCGCGACGGGCAAAAGCTTAATGACTGCGCAATATTGGTGCGCGCCCAATTCCAGACGCGCGAATTTGAAGACAGGTTTATCGCCATTGGTATGCCCTACCGTATTGTCGGCGGTTTTCGCTTTTATGAACGCGCAGAAATTCGCGATGCCTTGGCCTATTTGCGCGTGGTCAACCAGCCTGCGGATGATCTGGCGTTTGAACGTATCGTCAACACGCCAAAGCGCGGGCTGGGCGATAAATCGGTTGAGAAAATCCACCGTGTTGCGCGTGCTGGCGGCACACCCTTATCGCAAGCCGCTTTTGACATATTGGATAGCGATGAACTGCCCGCACGGGCGCGCGGCGCTCTGGCAGGGCTGATGAAATATGTCGCCCATTGGCGCGAACAGGCGGCGCAGCTATGCCCGGCTGATCTGGTGCGGCTGATCTTGGATGATTGCGGCTATACCGCCATGTTGCAGGCAGAGCGCAGCGTTGAAGCTTCGGGGCGGCTGGAAAACCTCTCCGAATTGGCCCGCGCAATGGAAGAATATGAAAGCCTTGGCGACTTTTTAGAGCATGTCAGTCTGGTGATGGACAATGACGCGACGCCCGATGATGACAAAGTGACCATCATGACCATCCACGCGGCAAAGGGGTTGGAATTCTTAAATACTTTTCTGGTTGGCTGGGAGGAAGGCGTCTTTCCATCACAGCGCGCATTGGATGAAGGCGGCACGCGTTCACTGGAGGAAGAGCGCCGCCTTGCCTATGTCGCCATCACGCGCGCGCGCCAGAAATGCACAATATTGCACGCGGCCAATCGCCGTATATATGGTCAATGGACCAGCTCTATCCCCTCGCGTTTTATCGGTGAATTGCCGCCTGAAACAATTGATGAAGAATCGAGCATGAGCGGCGGCGCGAGCCTATGGCAGGCGAATTTCTCTGAACGGCAAGACCCGTTTGCCCATCTTGCCAAAGATCCTAATCATGGCGCTCATCGCGGACCAGGCTGGAAGCGGGCCGCGCGCACTGGCGGTTTTGATACTACCCCGCGCCGCCTTGGCGAAAGCCGACAAAGCGCAGTGAGCCTAGGCAATAAAGGCCGTGACGATATCGTTCTGGGCGCGCGGGTATTTCATCAAAAATTCGGCTATGGCCTAGTTGCCGAAAAAGAGGGCAATAAGCTGGAAATTGATTTTGAAACATCAGGCCGCAAACGCGTATTAGACAGTTTCGTCAGCCTAGGATGATTGGCTTGCACTATCTTTTGTTAAAAGACGAATGTTTACAAATGCCTTTATATAAACGCAGCGCTACACTCTTATGGTCATTGAACAGTAAGTTTTGCTATTTATAACGTACCGGCATGAAACATAGGCGGCGCAACGCTTGGCATATAATAGCAGAAATGGTATCTATATGTCTTTCTAAGTCCGTCACAGGCAGCAAAAGCTTATATTATGACAAATAAATCTTCCCTCAGCACATCACAAATGGTCCGTCGCGGCGCATGGGGCGCTATTATTTGCGCTGCATTAATCGTGCCTGCATTCGCGATTTTGGCGCCAAGCGGCGCTGCTAGTGATGATAATAATACGCTGGTCGCATCGGCGGATACGGATCAAAATCTGGTTTATGATCTGGAAGTAATCGAAGAAGCTATTGATGTGACATCAGATGGCAAAGGTGCAAATGGCACAGACGCAAATGGCGCGGATAATGCCCAATTGGCCAATGTCGATAATCGTATTGCGGATGCCAGCCCTGATAATGCCGTGGCGCGTCCTAACAATGCCAACACAACATCAATTGACGGCTATGACATTAAGCGCATTTTTGAAATTGAGGGCGATTTCCAACATGGTGATTGGGTGTGGGATGAAGATGGCGCGCCCAAAGATGGCAAATTGCTGGTATCGGTGAATTTGGAAGACCAGATATTATCGGTTTATCGCGGCGGCTATGAGATTGGCAGTGCGGTTATCCTTTACGGGGCGGATGAAAAGCCAACACCAACTGGCAAATTTACCATCACGCAGAAGAATAAAGACCATATCTCCAACCTTTATTTTGTACCTATGCCCTATATGATGCGCCTGACCAATGATGGCATCGCTATTCATGGCAGCAAGGTTGAATATGGCTATGCAACCCATGGCTGTGTTGGGGTACCTGATGACTTTGCCGCTAAATTGTTTGCAATTGTGCAATTGGGCACTGATGTCGTCATCAAAGGCGAATCCAGCCAAACCTAATCTTTGTATTTAGATAAGTATAATATAGCCCCCGCGCCTTTCATCAGCGCGGGAGCCTAATTTGTGTCTTTTAGAATACGGCCTTTGCACTGTCCTCTTTCATCATCGCTGCGCGCACCATCGGAATAGGCGGGCCGCCATAAGACAGAAATTCGTCATGGAACGCTTTCCATTTTGACCGATCGCCCCCTGTCCAGTCCTCACGCAATTTCTGGATCATTAGCTTACCCATTGTGTAATTAAGATAGGCCGGATCATAGGTGCCGCGTGCCGCCTGCTGCTCGGCGCTGCCTTCGGATTGAAACCCGTCCGTGATGAACATCTGCCGCGATTGCTCCACCGTCATGCCCTCTATATGCAGGCCAATGGCGGATAAATAGCGCACATTGCGCAGCAAAGCGTTGGTCAACTGGCCGATATGATTGCCAGCATCACCCTCACCCAGCCCGGCATCCCACATCATTTCCTCAGTATAATGCGCCCAGCCCTCTGCAAAAGCATA
>CAZAHS010000162.1:0-3614 GCA_964484855.1 uncultured Sphingomonadaceae bacterium
TCAAAGCCGGTTATTACCCGTGCACTCGACAAATTGTCGAATTTGGGATTTTTAATTCGCCAGCCTGACGAAACTGATGGCCGCAATGTATTTATTGTGGCGACATCAAGCGGTGCTGGATTTCTTGCCAAATTTGAAAGCTATTTTGCCAAGCGGCAAGATAACGATCATGGCAGCTATGTCATCAAGGATGGCGTAGCGGGCAGCAACGTACAGCAAAGAAGTTGTGCGGCCTGATCCTATTTAGCAGCCGCTAAAAAAATGCTTGAATGCCTGTTTGTGCGCGCCCCA
Source organism: uncultured Sphingomonadaceae bacterium (assembly GCA_964484855.1). Lineage (GTDB taxonomy): Bacteria > Pseudomonadota > Alphaproteobacteria > Sphingomonadales > Sphingomonadaceae > Alterisphingorhabdus. The sequence continues at coordinate 292 of CAZAHS010000162.1, forward strand.
ATATAAGGGCGTGCACATCATGCGCACCTTCATAGGTGTTGACCGTTTCCAGGTTCACCATATGGCGCATCACTTGATATTCTTCTGAAATACCATTGCCGCCATGCATGTCACGCGCCATGCGCGCGATATCCAGCGCCTTGCCGCAATTATTGCGCTTGACGATAGAGATCATTTCCGGCGCAAAGCGGCCTTCATCCATTAACCGTCCGACGCGCAAAGAGGCTTGCAGGCCCAGCGCAATATCGGTCTGCATATCGGCCAGTTTCTTCTGATAAAGCTGCGTTGCGGCCAATGGCCGGTCAAATTGCTTGCGGTCCAGTCCATATTGCCGCGCGGCATGCCAGCAAAATTCTGCCGCCCCCATGCTGCCCCAGCTAATGCCATAGCGCGCGCGGTTAAGGCAACTAAACGGGCCTTTTAGCCCCTGCACATCGGGCAATAGCTGTTCCTCGCCAACTGCGACCTCATCCATTTGGATCATGCCGGTGGTGGAGGCACGCAGCGACAATTTGCCGCCAATTTTGGGCGCAGATAGCCCCTTCATGCCTTTTTCCAGTATGAACCCGCGTATCGCGCCGCCATGCGCTTCCGACTTTGCCCAGATGACAAAGACATCAGCAAAAGGCGCGTTGGAGATCCATGTCTTGCTGCCCGATAGTATATAGCCATTATCGGTCTTTTTCGCCGTGGTTTTCATGCCCGCAGGATCAGAACCGGCATCAGGCTCGGTTAAACCAAAACAACCGATTAGCGTGCCAGCGCTTAGGCCGGGCAGATATTTTTGCTTTTGTGCATCGCTGCCAAAAGCGTTAATCGGATGGATGACCAGCGAGCTTTGCACCGACATCATCGAGCGATAGCCGCTATCAACCCGCTCTACCTCACGCGCGACCAGACCATAAGCGACATAAGATGCGCCCGCGCCGCCATATTCTTCGGCTAATGTCACGCCCAGCAAGCCGGCCTCGCCCATCATCGGGAAGAGTTCCGGCGCGTCAATTTCATCGCGAAACGCATCAATAACGCGCGGCTGCAATACCCCTTGCGCAAAACCCGCCGCACTGTCGCGGATCAGCCGCTCGTCTTCGTTAAGCTGGTCTTCCAGCAGGAAAGGGTCGTCCCATGAAAAGGAGATAAATTGTTCTTTTGCCATGATGCTTCATGTACGCCGGATAAAGGCGCAATTCAATGCCATCCTTCAGGGGAGAGGGTTGGGAGAGGGGGCTATCGTCTTGGCATAATGTATTTGGTGAGTTCTCACTCTAATATGCTAAGCGGGACTAACCTCATGGCTTTTTATTCCGGATCAAGCCCGGAATGACGGTTATTTTGGTTTTGGATCAAGCCCGGAATGACGTTGCTTATTGAGTCTATCTATACCGCGCTAAGCATCCGCGCGGTTTACCAGCCAAAGACCAGAAAATGCGGATTGTCATAGCCGCGTTCTGCTTTTTGATAAGCTAGGGGTGTTTCGCCATCTTCCAAAGTTACGCGTCCGCCTGCGGCCTCTACAATGGCTTGCCCTGCCGATGTGTCCCACTCCATAGTGCGGCCCATGCGCGGGTAAAAATCGGCTTTGCCCTCTGCGACCAGACAGAATTTCAGCGAAGAGCCTGCCGAGATAATTTCGGCTGCGCTATATTCATCCAAAATCGCATCGGTTTCCGGTGTGCGGTGGGAGCGCGAGGCAATGGCAACCAGCTTGTCGGCGCGCGGGCGGGTTTTTAGGGTTTCGCGCTGCTCTGGCATTGCCCATTCAGCATCATAAGCCAGTTCAGCCTTCCATGGCGCAGCCTCTGGATGAGCGACATAGAGCGTGCCATGGGCGGGCGCGTAAATCACGCCTGCTATGGTTTTGCCATGCGCAATGATACCGATATTGACGGTAAAATCCTTGCGCTTGCCGATAAATTCCCTTGTGCCATCCAGCGGATCGACACAGGCAAAAACATCGCCCAAATCGGGAATGCGCCCGGCCGCGACCTCTTCCTCGGCCAAAACCGGCAGGTCAGGGCAAAGCGCTTTTAACTCGCGCAAAATCAGCGCTTCGGCATCTTGATCGGCCTGTGTGACGGGGGAGTTATCCTCCTTCTCGCTCACTTCACATTCGCCCAGAAAATAGGGCATGATGATCTTGCCAGCGGCAAAGGCGATGCGCGCCAAATGTTCGCCGCTTAGGGCAGATGCAGGAGCGGGCAGGGCGGTTTCATTGCTCATTCGCTATTGCCCCCCTGCGCCCAAAATCTGCTCGACAATCATTTCGGCTGCTTCCTCGGCGCTCATCGCCGTGGTGTCGATGCGAATTTCCGGATTTTCCGGCGCTTCATAGGGGCTGTCTATGCCGGTAAAGTTTTTCAGATCGCCCGAACGCGCCTTTTTATAAAGCCCTTTTACATCGCGCTGTTCTGCGACATCCAGCGGCGTGTCGATATGAATTTCAAAAAATTCGCCATCGGCCATCAGATCGCGGGCAATTTTACGCTCGGCACGGAAGGGCGATATAAAGGCGGTCAGCACAATCAAACCGGCATCGGTCATCAGCTTGGCCACCTCGCTAATCCGGCGGATATTTTCCACCCGGTCACTATCGGTAAAGCCCAGATCTTTGTTCAGGCCATGGCGCACATTGTCGCCATCCAGCAAGAAGCTGTGCTTGCCCTCTGCATGCAAGCGCTTTTCCACCAAATTGGCGATGGTCGATTTGCCCGAACCAGATAGGCCGGTAAACCATAAGAGGCGCGGCCGCTGATTCTTTTGCGCGGCATGTGCGTCGCGCGTAATATCGACATTTTGCCAATGGACATTCTGGCTGCGGCGCAGGGCAAAATTTATCATACCCGCTGCAACCGTGGCGTTGGTGAGCTTATCCACCAGGATGAATCCGCCCAAATCCCGCCCGCCATTTAGCGCATCATTATAGGCTTCAAACGGGATACGGCGGTCGGTGGTAATTTCCGCAACGCCAATGCTGTTCAGCTCCAGCGATTTGGCCGCCATCTGCTCCATGGTGTTGACATTGACCTGATATTTGGGCGCGGCAATGCTGGCAGAAACCGTTTGCGTACCCAATTTCATAACATAAGCGCGGCCCGGCAATAAGGGCGCTTCATCCATCCACACAATGCTGGCCTCAAACTGGTCAGCCGTGCCGGGCGGATTATCAGCAGCGGCGATAACATCACCATGCGAGCAATCGACTTCCTCGTTAAATGTCAGCGTCACCGACTGGCCAGCAACCGCCTGCTCAAGATCGCCATCAAAGGTGACGATGCGGCCTATGGTTGCGGTCTTGCCCGATGGCAAAATGCGCACCTTATCGC
>CAZAHS010000162.1:3624-5605 GCA_964484855.1 uncultured Sphingomonadaceae bacterium
ATCGCCGGGTTTCACCGTGCCGCTGGCAATCTGTCCGGCAAATCCGCGAAAATCCAGATTAGGGCGGTTCACCCATTGCACCGGCATTCGAAACGCGCCTTGTTGACGCGCATCAAGACTGACCTCAACGGTTTCCAGATGCTCAATCAGGGTCGGCCCGCTATACCATGGCGTATCGCTGCTTTTGCTGGCGATATTGTCACCGGCCAGACCGGAAATGGGAATAGCGGTAAAGTCTTCTATGCCAATGCTGCGCGCAAAAGCAGTGTAATCGGCCAAAATCGCATCATATTGCGCCTGGTCATAGCCGATCAGGTCCATCTTATTAACCGCCAGCACAATATGGCGAATACCCAGCAAATGCGCCAAATAGCTATGCCGCCGCGTTTGGGTTAGTACGCCCTTGCGCGCGTCAATCAGGATGACGGCAAGGTCTGCTGTCGATGCGCCGGTCGCCATATTGCGGGTATATTGCTCATGTCCCGGCGTATCCGCGACGATGAACTTGCGTTTTTCTGTTGCGAAAAAGCGGTAAGCCACATCAATGGTGATGCCCTGTTCGCGTTCTGCGGCCAAGCCATCGACCAGCAGCGCAAAATCAATCGCATCGCCCTGTGTGCCGCTGACTTTGCTGTCGCTTTCTAGCGCGGCCAACTGATCTTCAAAAATCATCTTGCTGTCATAAAGCAAGCGGCCAATCAGTGTGGATTTGCCATCATCAACGCTGCCGCACGTAATAAAGCGCAGCATGCTTTTATGCTGATGCGTGTTCAGATAGGCATCAATATCATCGGCGACCAGCGCCTCGGGGCGGTAAACTGTTTTTTCTGTCATATTTGTATTCCTGCGGTGAGGAGTGAACCTCTCAAGATCGTTCGCCCTGAGCTTGTCGAAGGGCCGTCCGTCACTTCAGGACAAGGCTTCGACAAGCTCAGCCCGAACGGTTGGGGGAATAGTTTGACCTGGCGTGCGGAGATAGACCCCAGCCTGTGCGGGGGTTGACCTTTCGTCAAACTCAGTTTGACGCGGCGGGTCAAAAATACCCCTCCGCTTTCTTCGCTTCCATTGATGCGCCTTGCCCTTTGTCAATGGCGCGGCCTTGGCGCTCTGAACTGGTGGCGAGCAGCATTTCCTGAATGATGGCGGGCAGGTCTTCAGCATCACTCTCGGTCGCGCCGGTTAGCGGATAGCAGCCCAATGTGCGGAAGCGCACTGAGCGTTTAGCGGCTGTCTCGCCCTCTTCAAAGCGGAAGCGTTCATCATCCACCACCAGCAATTGCCCGTCACGAATAACTGTCGGGCGCGGCGCGGAATAATAGAGCGGCACAATGTCGATATTTTCGAGCAATATATACTGCCAAATATCCAGCTCCGTCCAGTTGGAGATAGGGAAGATGCGGATGCTCTCGCCCTTATTTTTGCGCGCATTGTAGAGCTTCCAAAGCTCTGGCCGCTGGTTTTTTGGGTCCCAGCGGTGACTGGCCGAGCGGAAGCTGAAAATCCGTTCCTTGGCGCGGGCTTTTTCTTCATCGCGCCGTCCGCCGCCAAAGGCTGCATCAAAGCCGTGCCGTGTTAAAGCGGCCTTGAGCGGGTCGGTCAGCATAGTTTGCGAATAGAGCGATGCGCCGGTGTCAAACGGGTTAATGCCCGCCGCTGCGCCGTCATCATTATGCTCGATGAGCAGCTCCAGATTATACTCCTTGGCCGTGCGATCACGGTGATCCAGCAGTGCCTGAAAATCCCAGCCCGATGCGATGTGCAAAAAGGGGAAAGGCGGCGGCGCAGGGTAAAATGCCTTGCGCGCCAGATGCAGCATGACCGAACTGTCTTTGCCGACTGAGTAGAGCATCACCGGCTTTTCGGTTTCTGCGACAACTTCGCGCATGATGTGAATGGCTTCTGCCTCCAGCCTTTGGAGGTGCGTGAGGGTGGTCATAATGAATCCGGAACCTTTGTTGATTGGGCGCGGCTTATGTGTTCG
>CAZAHS010000163.1:0-2063 GCA_964484855.1 uncultured Sphingomonadaceae bacterium
TATTGGCCGGCGGCTCTTCTTCATATTGCACATCCATGGGCAGCACCGCATTGCGATCTGCATCAGCAGGATCATCCGGCATGATGATTTTTGCCATGACGATGCCGCCCGGCGCAGACATAAAGGCAGCGGCGAGCAGAAAATTAATATCCACGCCCAAAGAGGCATAGGCCGCCAATATGGTCCCCGCCACGCCCGCCATGCCAACGCTCATCACCGTGAACAATTGTGCAGGGGTTAAATCCGCCAAATAAGGGCGGATGACCAAAGGCGATTCGGACTGACCGACAAAAATATTGGCCGCTGCGCACAGCGATTCCACCTGGCTGATGCCAGTGAGTTTCTGGATCGCGCCGCCCACCCATTTGATGATGAACTGCATGATATTCAGATAATAAAGGATCGAAACCAAAGCCGAGAAAAAGATGATAACCGGCAGGGCAGAAATGGCAAAGCTGTTGCCGCCTATTTCCGGCGCGGCCAGCGGCCCGAAAATAAGATTGGTGCCTTCAGAGGCATAGCCCAGCAAATTGGACACCCCTGCCGACATAGCGGCAATCACTTTTTTGCCTTGCGGAACATAAAGCGCCAGCAAGGCAATGCCTGCCTGTAGCGCGAAAGCCGAGCAAACAATGCGCGGGCTAATCGCACGGCGGTTATTGGATAATAGCAATGCCAGCAGGATGATGACCATCATGCCCGCCAAACTCATCAAAACTGCCATATATGCCCGCCCCCAAAATCCGTAATTTTGCCAAGGATAACGCCGCCTTGCCACTTGTGCGAGAGGAAATGCGCGTTAGTCATAGCTTTCGGGAAAAATAAACCAGCCTTTGGGCGCAAAAGGGAAAAGCAGCATATGCCGCAGGAAAATATGATAACGGTGCCAAAGTCGCTTTTTGCCTTTTCGGTTTTTTATGGCGGCATGGTGTGTTTAGCGGGCATATTGGCCAATAAACAGGTGGAGATATTCCAATATCTGCATGTTGAGGCAGGCATTTTTGCTTTCATCATATTGGTAATGATGTCCAGCGCAGTGGCCGAATTGCATGGCCGCGCGGCGGCCAATAAGTTGGTGGCCTATGGCTTTGGGCCGCTGATTTTTTCAATCTTCCTGACCCTGTTTGTGCTGGTGCTGGAACCGGCGCCGGAAATGCAGCCCGAACGGTTAGAGGCATTTAACACCATGATGTGGGCAACGCCGCGCATTTGGGTGGCGGGGATTATGGCCTATGGGGTCGGCCAGTTTCTGAATGTTTTCCTGTTTTCCAAACTCACTGGCGCAACCGGCAAATGGGTTGGCCTGCGCGCCGTAATAGCCGGAGTGATTAGCCAGATTGTCGATACGCTGATTTTTATCACCGTGTCTTTTTATGGCGAATTTCCCATCACCAATTTGCTGATCGGCCAGATGATCGCCAAAATTGTGCTGGCCATGATATTGGTGCCATTGGTGATCGTGCTGCTGGTGCGCTTTGGCCGCTGGATCGATGGAACTGCATAAGCATTTACGGGTTATATGGTGCGGGCGCGGCAAAAGCCGTTGGTCGAAAAACTCCGGTATTGCTTGCACTTATCAGCCTTGATGATTAAGAGTATTAGGCAGGCAAGACACCTATATCGCTTGGCCCTAATCGCAGGCCCGAACAGATTTTATAAGAGAGCTTAACCCCATGTTGTTGTTGATTGAAATTATTGGCATTTTGATGAATGTTTTTGTGACCATCATCATCGTCAATTTTGTGTTGAGCCTGCTGGTGATGTTCAATGTTATATCTCCCAGCAATGAGGCAGTGCGCACCATCCAATCATCGCTTAACCAAGTGTTGGAACCGATATTGGCACCTGTGCGGCGCATCATGCCCGATACAGGGGCGATCGACTTCTCCCCTATCGTCGTCATAATCGGTGCGCGCATCTTGCAGGAAGTATTGCTATCTATCGCAGGCAATTTCGCCTGATAGAAAATCCTATATTGCGCCTGATATTTTGGCCATATTTTGCGCATTCGCCTCTGGCTTTGACCAGCGCTGGGGCATATAGCAGCGGCCATGACCGATAGC
>CAZAHS010000163.1:2073-5591 GCA_964484855.1 uncultured Sphingomonadaceae bacterium
CGGCGCACAAATATTGCTGAGAATACTCTATTATTTGGCAGCGAATCTGGCCTGATATCTTACAGTTCCGGAACATTTGAGGGGCAAATTATACCCTGCCCTCTGGCATTGACCACCGGCGCAGCATATAGCATCAGCCATGATTGATAGCAGCACAGATAGCCCCGCCTTAAACAGCCCATCCGGCCCCCAAATTATTGATGGCAAAGCCTTTGCCGCCAATTTGCGCCAGCGCGTTGCCGATATGGTGCCGCCCTTTGTTGGTGCGCTTGGCCGTGCGCCCGGTCTGGCGGTGGTTTTGGTGGGGGATGATCCGGCCAGCAGCGTCTATGTAAAGTCCAAACATAAGGCCTGTGTGGCGGCGGGAATTGAGAGTTTTGAGCATCGCCTGCCCGCCGATACTGCGCAGGATGATTTGCTGGCGCTGATCGAAAAACTAAACGCGGATGAGCGCGTTGACGGCATTTTGGTGCAATTGCCGCTGCCGGATCATCTGGATGATAAAGCGGTTATTGCCGCGATTGATCCGGCCAAGGATGTGGACGGTTTTCATGTCATCAATGCGGGCAAGCTGGCCGTGGGGGAGGATGCCATGGTGCCCTGCACCCCATTGGGCAGCCTGATGCTGCTTAAAGATACCTATCAGCAAAAAACCGGCGGTGATTTGTCTGGCCTGCATGCCGTTGTGGTTGGTCGTTCCAACATTGTCGGCAAGCCCATGGCGCAATTGCTGCTCAATGAAAATTGCACGGTGACGATTGCCCATAGCCGCACCCGCGACCTGCCCGCATTGGTAAAATCTGCTGACATCGTGGTGGCGGCAGTGGGCCGTACAGAAATGGTTAAGGGCAGTTGGCTCAAATCCGGCGCAGTGGTTATTGATGTTGGCATTAACCGCTTGCCACCTGAACCCGGCGCAGAAAAGGGCCGGTTAGTGGGCGATGTTGCCACGCATGAAGCCATGGCCAGCGATATATTGGCGATTACGCCGGTTCCGGGCGGAGTTGGCCCGATGACCATTGCCTGCCTGCTGCGCAACACATTGGTCGCCGCGCACCGGCGCACCGGCCTTGCCGACCCGTTAGGAGTCTAATGTGAAGAAATCCCGTTATGTATCTGCCGCGCTGATTATATCGCTGGCGCTTACCGCCAGCATAGGTGCAGCGCAGGAGCGCCCCGGCTCCAATCGCGCACAGGCCAATCGCGGACAGGCCAATCGCGGGCAGGCCATTCCATCCTCCAGCCCCAGTGTGATTGTCGCAGCCGAATCGCGCTTTGAGCGGCTGGCGCGTGAAAAAGGGCTATGGAGAGCTTACCGCGAAAATATCACAGAAGACGCCTATAGCTTTACGCCCGATTTGCAAAATATCACAACATGGCTTGATGGCCGCGATGATCCTGAAAAGGCCGCTAGCTGGGATCCTTATCACATCATCATATCCTGTGATGGCAGCATGGCCGCCGCCATTGGCACATGGCAATCCGCTGGTGATGAAAGCCCCAGCGAATATATCGCCTTATGGCAACGGCAACGCAAAGGCGGCTATAAAATGGTATTTAGCTATACAACAGGCGCTGAATCAGGCGAAGGTGACCCGTCTGCCGTAACCAGCAAGCGCAGCGATTGCCGCCGCCCTTCCAGAGAGGTTATCCTTTCCAGAGCGCCCAATGCCCCGCCGCCAAAAAAGGTCGAAGCGCCGCCAGAAAATGAAGATCCGAAGGCCCGTAAGCGCCGCCTAAAAAAACTGAAAAAGGCAAAACGTCCGGAACGTCTGGCCAATATTATCCGCGATGATGGGCAGGGCAAAACAGTGTCTGGCCGATCGCGTGATCGTTCATTTTTATGGCAAGCAGAGCAGTCGCCCGATGGGCGGCGCACTTTGACGATTAGCATATTGCAAGATGGCGAATATGCCGATGTGATTGATAAGGAATTTACACCCCTTGCGCGCGCCAAGTAGAATAGTAAACAGCGCACATGATTGAGCTTTTTATCTCTGCCTTTATCACCTTTTTTGTGGTGATTGATCCGCCCGGCTGCGCGCCCATTTATGCCAGCATGACCGGCAATGCGACGCCAAAACAGCGGCGCGATATGGCCATTCGCGCCATCTTTATATCCGCCATAATCTTGGCGGTGTTCGCGCTATTTGGTAATAATCTGCTAAATGCGCTGGGCATTACGCTGGATGCCTTTCGCATAGCAGGCGGCATCATGCTGTTTATCATCGCGCTGGAAATGGTGTTTGAAAAACGCACCCAGCGGCGCGAGGACCGCGCGCAAGAGGTGACCGATGATGAAGCGGTTGAGGATGTTTCGGTCTTCCCCATGGCCATGCCAATGATTGCCGGGCCAGGCTCCATCGCGTCCATAATGCTGCTGTTCAGCCAACATGACGCGCTGGAGAAACATCTGGTCATTGGCGGCGCATTGCTGGCGGTGTTGCTGCTCACACTGATGGCTTTGCTGGCCGCTGGTCCATTGCTAAAACTGGTGGGGCAGCGGGTAGAGGCGGTTATCACCCGCTTATTGGGTGTCATTTTGGCGGCACTGGCTGCGCAATTTGTGATAGATGGCCTGAAAGCCAGCTTCATCCCCGCCATTCAAGACGCATCGGCGCTGCCGCTCGCTTTATTGTGACGGGCTATAACAGGCCATAACAGGCCATAAAAGGCGGCCCTACCCTATTGCAAAGTTACGCGGTCATCGCCCCGATCACGGCGGCTGAAAAACTGCATAAGCTGCACTAGCAATTGCGCCCGCTCGGTCAAATTGCGCGCCTCCAGCAAAGCCTGTTTCGCTGCGCCATCAAAGGGCGCGATCTGCGCCACGCCATTGACCATCGACATATTGTCCAAACTGGCAACAGAGTCCCAATCAACCTTATAACCCTGTGCATCGGCAAAAGCGCGCGCCTCTGTCTCCAATATTTCGCGCTCGCTTTTGGGCAGCTCCAGATCGGCCGGACTTTCTTCGATCAGCTCGCCCTCTATCTGGCGAAAGGGCGTTGCAACATCCAGCTCGCGCAGCATGCGAAAACGCGCTACGCCGTCCAAAATCACATTATAGCGCCCGTCATCCAGCACTTCAACATCGGCAATGCGGCCCAGACAGCCCATGCCATAAAGCGCGGGCTTGTCACTATCGACGCTATCGCCTGTGCTGAGCGGCTGGATCATCCCAATCTGCCGATCACGCGCCATGGCATCGGTCACCATGGCCTTATAACGCGGCTCAAACATATGCAGCGGCAATTGCAGGCCGGGGAATAAAATCACGCCGGTCAATGGAAAGATAGTGATACGCTGTGCAACCATGGCCATATTCACCCGAACAGCGCCGCAGACAGCTTGCGCCGCGTCGCCGCTACCCATGGGTCTTCCAGCCCAACCGCTTCAAATATCTGCAATAGCCGCGCTTTGGCTGCGCCTTCATTCCATTCCTTATCCGCGCTAACAATCATCAGCAGCGCATCCGCCGCATCATCGCGCGCGCCCTCTGCCCATAAGGCATTGGC
>CAZAHS010000164.1:0-5563 GCA_964484855.1 uncultured Sphingomonadaceae bacterium
CGGCTAGCAGGAAGTCACCTAAGCTGCAATTGCGTGTTTCCCACAGGCAGGATTAACCGCTTCAATAGCGTTATATTTATAACAGGCCCTTTTCCTTAAAGCTGACATGCCCATTGCTGCCGATAATGATATGGTCATGCACACCAATGTTTAGCCGCCGCCCGGCTTCGACAATATCGCGGGTGATGGTAATGTCCGCCTTGCTGGGGCTAGGGTCGCCGCTGGGGTGGTTATGCACCAGAATGAGAGAGACTGCGCCCAGCTCCAATGCGCGGTGAATGACCTGGCGCGTATAGATGGCGGTTTCATTCACCGAACCATCGCCAAAATTCTCATCACTGATAAGGCTATTGCGGCTGTTCAAAAATAATATGCGCACCCGCTCAATATTAAGATGCGCCATATCGCTGTGCAGATAATCCAGCAGGGATTGCCAAGAGCCAATGACAGGCCGCTCCATAACTGGCTCACGCAGCAGGCGCAGCGCTGCAACCTGTGCAATTTTTAGCGCTGCGACAGAGGTTTCGCCCAGTCCATCAAAGCGCAATAAAGCCTGCGCATCGGCGGTAAGAATAGCGGCAAGGCTGCCAAAATGGGCAATAAGCGCCTTGGCCAGTGGTTTGGTATCGCGCCGCGGTATGGCAAGAGCAAGCAGATATTCGATAATTTCATGGTCGAGCAGCGCCTCTGTATCCTTGCGCAGCAATCTAGAGCGCAACCGCGCGCGGTGCCCAGCCTTGTCATTATCTGATTTTGCTGAAGGCTTTGCGGTTTTTTCAGGTGAGGCAGCGGCTTTTGATGGCGTAAATATATTGTGGTCAAAAGACGCTTCGGTAAAGCCGCTAGGCCCATGATTATTTTCCGGCGGCTTGTGCGTCATTATTTTGCCCCTGCTTTATTCCCTAAAGCGATAACGCATATCATAAAGACATTCTGCTCATAAAGATATTATAAGCCAAATATCTATTCGGATGCGGTTCATAGCTGATTGCTTATCTCATCCACTTGCCCCAAATAGTGCAAATGCCGCCCGAAACAGAAAGCACGACTTTGTCTGCCGACCAACATAGCAATGAAGAGATTGGACCAAATGCCAAGCCAAGGCGCTGGTGGCTAATCGGCTTTTTGGCGATTATATTATTATCTTTGTTGGCGCTCATCATTCTCTGGTCGCAAAGAACGATAATTGCCGATCGCTATATTCAGGATTATCTCGATGATTTAGGGCTTGATGCCAGTTATGAGATCATCGACCTTGGCACAAAAAGACAGCATTTGCGCAATATTCGCGTCGGTAATGCGCAAAACCCTGATATACTCATAGATGATCTGGTGGTCGTAACCACACCCCAGCTTTCCGGCATCGCTATTGATGAGATTAGGTTAAACGGTGTTCGCTTATTTGGCGAATATAAGGATGATCGCCTAAGTTTCGGTGCATTAGACCAATTTATCTACACCGGATCGGAAGAGCCGCCTGCTTTGCCCGACCTCAATATTAATTTTGACGATGTGCGCGCAAAAATCGTAACGCCTTATGGTGCTATTGGTATATCGGCCAGCGGAGCAGGGCATTTGCTGGACGGTTTTGAGGGCGATATAGGCTTAATCGCCAACACGCTTGCATATGATGGCTGCACTTTGGAGCGTCCGCGCGCATTTTTGTCCGTTGCTATTGATGCGCTGCGGCCAAAAATTGTCGGGCCAGTGCGGCTGGACAATATTGATTGTGGTGCTTTGGGCTCAGGGACACAATCCGGACTGGCATCAGATATTGGGGCAATACAGACCAATATAACCATCAGCCGCAATCTTGATTCTGCTCAATTTTCTGCGGTTGGTGATATTGCCCAGCTATTCTATAAATTTGGCGAAACAGACAGACTGACCAGTAATAGGCTGGATATCAGCATGACCGGCGAGGTAAATGCCGCTTCAATTGATGGAGAGGCTGTGCTTGGCCTTGTTTCCGCTTCAACGCCATGGGCAGATATAGGCAATGCACAGATTGATGTTGCTTTAAGCGAACCAGCGCAATTTGCCTCTATTGATGATGTTGCGGCTCTGGCTCTACGCTATCAGCTACAAGCGGACAATATCACGCTCAATGCGTCATCACGAGCGGCTATAGCTAATGCTGGCGATGGTTTATCAGATACACCCATAGGGCCGCTATTTCAAAAGATGTTGCCTGTGCTGCAACGTAGCGCAGCATCATCGCGCTTGGCCGCTTCTGGGCGGATTGATAAGGGGTTTGCTTTAGCCGATACCGTGACAATTCGTGAAGGCAATAACCGGCTAATCTCTCGCATTGAGAATGTGCGTTATGCGCTGAGCAAAAGCGGCCTAAACGGCCTAGAGGGCATGAGATTTGCCTTTTCCCATCCGCAATTGCCAAAGCTTAGCGGTGAATGGAATAATGATGGTGATGCCCGAACTATTGCTCTGACGATGCAGGAATACCGCGCTGGTAAGGCCAGCCTAGCATTAGGCCAGACACAGCTACGCTTTCCGTCTGGCAGCCAAGATCAACTGGATATAAAGGGCCGTATTCGCCTCAGCGGTCCTTTGCCGGGCGGTGAAATCACCAATGCAATTATTCCCCTGTCCGGCAAGTTGGTGGGGGGAAGCCGCTATTTTCCGAATAATGGGCGTTGTCAGCGTATAAGCTTTGATCGCCTTAAATTGGCTACGCTCAGCATTGCCGATCAGAAATTGTCATTCTGTTCCAAAGGCGCGCAGCCTTTATTGGCATATGGCGCTGAAGGTTTAAGCGTTAATGCGCGCAGCAATGCTGTAGAGGTTAATGCCAAAATAGGGGATTCGCCCCTCTATCTTGCCAGCGATGGTGTCGATATTGCCTATCCTGCCATCACGTCGATGAACAATGTGCAGGTACGGATAGGTGAGGGGGATGTCGCCACATCACTTTTCGCGAGCAGCATAGGTTTGCGCGGTGGCAGTGACTTTACCGGCGATTTTCAGGGCGCAGAAGCATTTATCGGTAATATTCCGCTGCTGCTAAGCGATGGCAGCGGGACATGGGGCTTTGCCGGCTCCATCCTGTCCATTGCATCAGATGATTGGACATTAAGCGATAGGGCTGAGGCACCGCGCTTTAACCCGCTACAAGGGCGCGATATAAGTCTGGTGCTGGAACAAGGCATAATAATGGCCAAGGGAGACCTTTACGCCCCGCAAAAGGCGCCAAAAATTGCTTCTGTTGATATTGTCCATGATCTGGGAAGCGCGGTGGGCGGTGCAGACCTAAATGTGCCGGGCATTCGCTTTAACGAGGCATTACAGCCCAGCGCGCTTACGGACCTGACCATCGGTATTATAGCGCTGGCTGATGGCGTGGTAGAAGGTAAGGGGCGCATAGACTGGAACAGTGACGCGGTATCAAGCAGTGGTAAGTTCAGCACTGACGGTTTGGATTTTGCCGCTGCGTTTGGCCCTGTCAAAGGGCTTAAAGGCGATATTATTTTCTCTGACCTGTTGGCCTTTGAAACGCCGCCCGACCAAATTGTCACCATAGATGAGGTTAATCCGGGTATTGCGGCTTATGATGGTGTGGTGCGTTATCAGTTGCTGGCCAATCAACGCGTTATATTGCAAGAGGCACATTGGCCTTTCTCCGGCGGTGATCTTAGCCTTGAGCCGACAGCCTTCAATCTGGCTATTGAAGAGGAGCGCGAGCTTAATTTTGAGATGAAGGGGCTAGATGCAGCCGCTTTCTTAACCCAGTTTGATTTTGAAAATCTTGCTGCGACAGGGCGATTTGATGGCCGCCTGCCAATGCGTTTTAACCGCGCTGGCGGGCGCATAGAGGGCGGCCGGCTAACGGTTGGGCCTAAAGGCGGTACATTATCCTATATAGGCGAGCTGACTTACGAAGATTTGGGCGCTTATGGCAATTTCGCTTTTGAAAGCCTGCGCGATATTCGTTATCGGACGCTGGAAGTTGAAATGAACGGTCCGCTTGATGGAGAATTGGTAACCCGTGTGCGCTTTGATGGTCTTAGCCAAGGGGAGAGCGCTTCACGCAATTTCCTGACCAAACAGATCGCCAAATTGCCTATCCAGTTTAACATTAATATACGCGCACCTTTCTTCCAGCTCATCACATCAACCCGCTCATTATATGACAGCGCATATGTGCTCGACCCGGTTGCAGCAGGAATTATAAAACCCAAAAACGGCAATAATTCTGAGCAAGATACACAAGGTAAAAATTCTGAATGACAAACTGGCCCGCCATTCAGCCTTTAGAAAGTGAGGATAATCCATAATGATTGCATGGATGAAACGAAAAACTGAGGCGCATAAAATACATCCTTTGGGGATGCTGTTGCTTTTAACGGCTGGGACTTTGCCTTTGGCGGGGTGTATTACGCTCGCCGCACCGGATAAGCCGATCGTTATAGAGCTTAACATCAACATCCAGCAGGAGGTTGTTTACCGCCTTGATGGTGATGCGAAAAATTTAATTGAGGAAAATGAGGATATTTTCTGATGTCTGTTGAAAAAAATATTATGTCTGGCCTAACCCGAAAATTGGCCCGTAAACTCGCTTTGCCTTTGGCGGCTCTTGCCATGATTGCAGCGCCTGTTGCTGTATCTGCACAAGGCCTGACCTATAAATCAGCGAAATCTGCCGGGATTATTGGTGAAAAGCCAGATGGCTATCTTGAAGTTGTTGGCAGCGGCAGCGCGGAGGCGCGCACATTGGTGAACTCTATCAATATTAAACGTAAGGCCAAATATACTGAATTAGCCTCGCAAAAGGGCGTTACGGTTCAGGATATCGCCTTTACTACCGGCTGTAACCTGATTGCACGCACATCAGCGGGAGAGAAATATCTTGCTCCCAATGGCCAATGGCTAACGCGCGATGGATCGCCGCCACAACGTGATGCGCGCTGCCCCTAAAACTGTGATATATTTATCAGCTCTAATTTGCCGATGATGTTTAAATTATTGCGCTGCACCAGTATGTTGGTGCAGCGCTTTTTTTATTACGCCAGACTAATATGGTGCAAGAGGGGCATTTGGCCTTTTTGAGATGTTGACTTGCAGCCAGCCACTATCTAAACGGACCGCGCCTAGGCGGAGTATGCTTTGGTTTAACGTTGGCAACACATAAACACGCTGTTGAGACTTTAGGCTTATGCAAAATTCCGATGACAACCCTAAGGCAGACGACCCGCGCCTCGATTCAATTGATGACAGGCTGGACCGGCTTGATGCTGCGCTGCAACCTAAAAAAGGTGGCGGCAGAGTGGAAGCGGACCCCAATTATCGTATTGGGAGCCGCGTTTTAGCCGATCTTGTGGCAGGGGTTGCTGGCGGGTTGTTGTTCGGCTGGTTGTTTGACAACTGGTTCGGGACGACGCCTTGGTTAATGTTGGTGTTCTTGTTTTTGGGCATCATAGTCGCTTTTAAAAATATCCTGCGCCTGACCAGCAAAGCTGCTGAGCAGGCAGAGAAAAAAGATAGAGAGTGAAATGGCCGGCGAATCAGGTAAAATTGACCCGATGCACCAGTTTCTGATCGAACCGGT
>CAZAHS010000165.1:0-5532 GCA_964484855.1 uncultured Sphingomonadaceae bacterium
GTCATTGGCGGACCGCGCGACCATTGCCAATATGGCACCGGAATATGGCGCGACATGCGGCTTCTTCCCCATTGATGACAAGACGCTGGATTATCTGCGTTTGACGGGCCGTGATGAAGACGAAATTGCGCTCACCGAAGCCTATGCCAAAGAACAGGGTTTCTGGCGTTTGGATGATGCGCCAGAAGCGGTTTACACCAAGACGCTGGAGCTGGATATGTCCAGCGTTGTGCCGTCACTATCTGGCCCGAAACTGCCGCAGCAGCGAGTTTCTATGGCTGATCTGGATGAGGGTTTTAACAGCGATCTGTCAAAAGTCTTTGGCACAGATGATAGCAAAGGCCGCGTTGCGGTTGAGGGCGAGGATTATGATCTGGGCCATGGTGATGTCACTATTGCCGCGATTACAAGCTGCACCAACACATCGAACCCCAGCGTGCTTATCGCGGCGGGTCTGGTGGCGCGTAAGGCACGCGCCAAGGGTTTGCAGCGTAAGCCCTGGGTAAAATCATCGCTTGCCCCTGGTTCACAAGTGGTCACTGATTATCTTGATAAGGCCGGTTTGAGCGAAGACCTGAATTATCTGGGCTTTAATCTGGTCGGCTATGGCTGCACCACCTGTATCGGCAATAGCGGCCCACTGCCTGCGCCGATCAGCAAGGCGATTAATGATAATGATCTGGTTGCCGCCTCGGTGCTTTCGGGCAACCGCAATTTTGAGGGCCGTGTTTCGCAGGATGTGCGCGCCAATTATCTGGCCTCGCCGCCGCTGGTTGTCGCCTATGCCCTGAAAGGCACAGTGCGCGAAGATATGTATGAAACGCCTATTGGTCAGGATCAGGACGGCGCGGATGTTTATTTGAAAGATATTTGGCCAACCAATAATGAAGTGGCAGAGGCAATGCAGGGCGCGGTGAGCCGCGAAATGTTTGAAAGCCGCTATGCCAATGTTTATGATGGCGATGAGGCGTGGCAGGATATTGATGTCACTGGCAGTGACACATATAGCTGGCCCGCAGGCTCCACCTATGTCGCCAATCCGCCCTATTTTGATGGCATGACCATGACGCCAGAAGCGATTGGCGATATTAATGATGCCAAAGTATTGGCGCTTTTGGGTGACAGCATTACCACCGATCATATCTCGCCAGCAGGCGCGATTAAGGCGGACAGCCCGGCTGGTGAATATCTCTCCAGCCATCAGGTCGCAAAGCAGGATTTCAATTCCTATGGATCGCGCCGCGGCAACCATGAAGTTATGATGCGCGGCACCTTTGCCAATATCCGCATCAAAAATGAAATGGCCGATGGCAAAGAGGGCGGTTACACCAAATATGATGGTGAGATCATGCCGATTTATGATGCGGCAATGCGCCATAAAGCCGATGGCAAGGCGCTGGTGGTTATTGGCGGTGAGCAATATGGCACGGGTTCATCACGCGATTGGGCCGCAAAAGGCACCAATTTGCTGGGCGTAAAAGCGGTCATCGTGAAAAGCTATGAGCGTATTCACCGCTCCAATCTGGTGGGTATGGGCGTGTTGCCACTGCAATTTGCAGAAGGCATTGATGCTGAAACACTAAGCCTAGACGGTACAGAGAGCTTCACCATTAAAGGCGTTGCCAATCTTGACCCGCGTCAGACTGTAGAGGTTGAAATGACCCGCGCTGATGGCACAACTGCAACCTTCGAGACTTTGTGCCGTATCGATACGGCCAATGAGATGGAATATTTCCTTAATGGCGGCATCCTGCATTATGTGCTGCGTAATCTTGCAGGCTAAGGCGGTCTGATGGCGTTAAAAGCTCCTGTTTCGTATACTGGCAATAAAGCCAGTGATCCGGACAAGGTTGACCCGTTGCGGGAGGCTATGCACTGGATGCTGCACTGGTGGCAGGATGCGGTGCATGAGATTGACCATGTTGCCGTTATCGCCAAGGTGCATAGCGATTCCTACCTGACTGGCCGCTATGTATTTATGACCTGCATGTCGGCGGGTATTGCAATTTTGGGCTTGCTCCTATCATCGCCTGCAGTGGTTATCGGCGCTATGCTGCTCTCGCCGCTAATGGGGCCAATATTGGGCGCAGGTTTTGCGCTGGCCATTGGTGATGTACGCTGGCTGCGTGAATGCGGTATTGCCTTAGCGGTTGGCATCATTGTCGCAATATTGTTCTGCGCCGCCATCGTGCTGGTCAGTCCGCTGGATACGGTGACGGAGGAAATCGCGGCGCGCACGCGGCCCAATTTGTTTGACCTTGGCGTCGCATTATTTTCCGCGCTTGCCGGTGCCTATGCCATGATTAAGGGGCGCGAGGGCACAATTGTGGGCGTTGCCATCGCCACGGCATTAATGCCGCCGCTGGCCGTTGTTGGCTTTGGCTTGGCAACTGCAAATGGCGTTATATTGGGCGGCTCTTTGCTGCTGTTTTTCACCAACCTTATGACTATAGCGCTGACAGCAGCGGTAATGGCGCGGCTCAACGGGTTTCGCTCGGCCCTCTCTGCGCAGCAAACTTTGTGGCAGAGCATTGTGGCGATTGCTGTTTTTATCGTTCTTGCGGTGCCGCTGGGCCTGGCTTTGCAGCAAGTGGCGTGGGAAACCAATGCCGCGCGCCGCGCCAATTCGGTGGTCGCTAGTGAATTTTCGGCTAAAGCGCGGGTTAGCCAGCTCGACATTGATTATGTTAGCGACCCCATAGCGCTGAATGCTACCGTGCTAACCCCCGAATTGGAGCCAGAGGCAAGCGCGCGGATTGAGCGGTTGCTTGAGAAGGATTTGGGCGTACCCATTTCTGTCGCCATCAATCAATATCGCGTCGGCACGGACGATCAAGATGTGCAAAATGCAGAGCTAGCCGCCGCGAAATTACAAGCGCAAAGCATTGAGCGTGACCAGCGTATTTCCTCCATGGTTGAGACATTGGCCTTGGTCGCGGGCGTCAGCACGGATGACGTTTTTGTCGATCAAACCAAAAAACGCATTGTCGCGCAGGCCAAGCCATTGCCCGGCGCAAATATGGCCAGCTATTATACGCTTGAAAAACGCATGGCGGACCGTGATCCTGAATGGCGCTTTATCATCACGCCGCCCGCCATGTCTTTGCCGGAAATCAGGCTGGATGAAAATGGCGCGATTGCCAATAATGACGCCAGTTACGCACTCTGTTTATGGGCCATTAAGCGGGTCAATGCGCCCGTTGCCATTACCGGCAATGAAAATGCAGCGGATGCCATTATTGCGCAATTGGCGAAGGATGGCGCGAAAGCTGTTTATCGCGGCGCGGGCAATGCTGGCGAAGATAGTTTGCAATTTCGCTGGCTTGCCCCTGATTCAGTCGATCAGGAATAAGCCGCCACATCATTTGCGCGCGCTGTCGCGGCCAAAGATTTTATGATGCTATTTGCAAAGAGGGCCGGGTGCCAGCAACCGGTATTGCGGGCGATGCTTTTTTCAATCCAGTGAACAAAGTATCAATAACAATCTGCAGATTTTCCGGTGTCGCAGTACCCCAAAGCCCCATCATCGCGTCCGGATTTACAAAGGGCTGAATCATCAAATTGATGATAGAAACAACATGGTCAATTTCCATGCCTTCAAAATATCCTTCGGCCATAGCCTCGGCCACAATCACCGCCATATAATGGTCGGCCAGATCAATATAGCCGCGAATAACCTCAAAATGCTCATGACCGATTTCCAAATAGCTTTCAAACAGCTTCGGATCTTCTTCAAAACGCTGCCTTTTTAAGGTGAGGCGGCGGTAAAAAAAGTCGAACAATTTCTGTTTGGCGGGAACATCAGAGGCAATAACTTCCTCCATTATGGTGTTCAGCTCATCAAACCATCGGCCGGCCATAGCCTCATAAAATACTTCTTTTGAGGCAAAATAGCGATAGAAATTGGATTGCGACATATCACAGGCTGCCGCGATTTGCGAGATGCTGAAATCCTTCGCGCCGCGCTGGCGGATCATATCCTCCGCGGTCTCCATAATCTCTTGGCGCATGATTTCAGGGTCAATTTGCGGGCGGGGCATTGGGTATTCCTTAATTTGGAAACGCGCAGCATCAAGCAGCACTGATATAATCACATATAGCAGTTTGGTGATAAATAACAATATTTATCAATTATTATTTTTGCACTCTAAAGTGCAGTAATGTGCACATAATGCAACTGCTCTAAACGCGGCTACCCTGCTGAAATAGCCGCTTTTTGCCACTGCGCCAGCGGCCAGTCTACCATATTAGCGATAGGGGCATGGACAATGGCCACAGCAAAATCCTCATGAACATGGCGCACACGTTTTTCTTCAGCCAAGCCTATAGGCACGATGGCGACGCGGCGGTTTACCTTGCTGCGATAATGCATGCGCGCGGTGTTTTCCTGGCCGATAAAACAGCCTTTGGTATAAGAAACACCGTTTAATTCCTCTGCATTACATTCCAGCCAGAGAATTTTTTCCTCGCCAAATTCGGCTTGCCCCTCGGCTATGCCATGTTTCAGGCGATGCTCTAGCCAGATATTATTAGCTATAGGCGCTGCATCTGCTGATGCATCTAGCCAGCGATAGCCCAATGCGGAAAGGCGCGGATCTGGCTGCGCGGCTATTGCGGGCTTTTGGGTGGACCAGTGGACAGCTAAGCCGTCATCAAGCGCAATCCCGATCTTGCGCCTTAAACGGTATAGCGAAAGGCGGCGGATAAGCGCAGGCGCAGCCTTAGCCTCGCAATCAATCAAAATATCCTCGCCGCCATCCCATAGCAGAAATTCAAAGAGCAATTTGCCCTGAGCAGACAATAATGCTGACCAGAGACAGGCCCCATCAACAACTCTATTCATATCCTGCGTCAACAAACCTTGCAGAAAATCACGCACTTTTTCTGCCTCATCCTTGGGCGACAGGCGGATGATAGCGCGGTTTGATAAATATGTTGGGTGCGGGGTGATTGCAGTATCGGTCATCTGCTGTAATTAGGGCGTATTAACGCTGTTGCCAAGGCGCAGCGCGCATAAAGGACCAAGAGAGATATGAGCGATATTTTGACCATTAGGCAGCCCGATGACTGGCATTTGCATTTCCGTGATGGCGCCATGATGCAGGCGGTTGTTGGCTATACAGCGCGGCAATTTGCCCGCGCCATCGTTATGCCCAATCTCTCCCCGCCCGTGACGACCAGCAAGGCCGCTGCAGAATATCGCGCACGCATTTTGGCTGCTGTGCCGCAGGGCTTAAGCTTTACGCCGCTCATGACATGCTATCTAACGGACAGTGTGGATGCGCGCGATTTGAAGGCTGGTTTTGAAAGCGGTGTGTTCACTGCTGCGAAATTATACCCAGCCAATGCCACCACAAACAGCGCGCACGGTGTCAGCAATGTTGATAATATCATGCCCGCTTTGGAAGTGATGCAGGATATTGGCATGCCGCTGCTTATCCATGGCGAAGTGACCGACGGCGATATTGATATTTTTGACCGTGAAGCGGTGTTTATTGACCGTATATTGTCATCATTGGTGGAAAAATTGCC
>CAZAHS010000166.1:0-5531 GCA_964484855.1 uncultured Sphingomonadaceae bacterium
TATACGCGCAGCAATATAGATGAGACGCTGCAATATCTTGAATAAGATTTGCGCCATCATGATTGATTTTCTAAAATTATGATCTGATTTTTACACTGTCTATTCGGGGGGCATCCCGTGACAGATGGTGTTCTTCGACAAGGTCCATATTTTGCGGGTGTATGAACTCGGCATCTTATTTATAACCCTGCAATTGGGCCGCCGGGATATCGAGATTACGAATGAGGATGCGCAGCTCTTCGGAATTAAAGTCAGACAGCCCGTGCGCCAATTCCGGCTTTGCCGTTCATTCAACGCTCATAGAATTCAATTGACAGCTTCTATTTCCTTAGAACAAGCTGAGTTTGTTTGTGCAGATAGGGGATGGTCATGAAAAAGCGCTGGATTGCGATTGTGGGCATAGTGGCGATTGGTTTCGCCATTATCGGCTGGAACCCTTTTGCGGCGCATCGTGATATTTCGGGTATATTGGCGGATGGCTATACCGGCTTTGAAACAGGCATAGAGCGGCAGGCAAATGGCGTCTATAAGGTGAGAACGCTTACCCGCATGCCGAATGTAAAGGCAGAGATGGTGCGATGGTGGTTCGCCGATTATTTGCAAACGACAGACCATTATAAGCTGTGGCACCCCAGCGCGCATAAGTGGATGGATTGGGAGAATAAGACGCCCGGTGAAATAATCGGTGCGGCGCATCTGGTGCATGAAACGCTTGGCGCTGATCCGACACTACACAAGCTGCGCATACAATTTGTAGAGCCAACCGACTTTCTGCCAGATTGGAAGGACGAACCGGGCAAAACGGGAATCTGCGCACGCGCCGGATCGCTGGAAGAACCAATGAACTTCAGCACAATGTGCCATATCGTTCGCGACACCGAATTTGGCGCAGAAATGCGCTCAGTGTTTTGGCTGGGCCATGTTTCCAAACGCGATGGGAATGAGAATATTTGGTCGCCAGAGGGGGTAGTCGCCAACACTTGGCTCGTGCGGATGGTGCTGCTTGATGAAGAATTTGCGACCAATCTTATGACTCATGCGATTGAGGAAATGGGCATATTGGGCGACTTGCTGCCTAGCCTATACGCTCAACAAACTGCCTCCGAACAGAATGACGACACGCGCAAATCCACAAACTAGGAAGATCATTACCGTGACGCCAAACGGTTGAAGCTGATGCTAGAACTACAGAACAGGACGCAAAACTGCTCACTGAGATTCAGCGGGTATCAGTTTCCAGACTCGACTGATGAATATGACTCGAACTGGCTTAATGCTGAGGTCGGCTATAGTGACGATCGGGGCACGGTCTCATCAGCTCCGCTGCTTACGTTTGAAATTAAGGAAGCTCTGGAACGGATCAGGTCAAAGCGCGATTGGAGAAGCCAATTTTTTGAACCCGAAATATCAATGTCTATCGTGTCAGGTGTATTCGAGCTGTCTCTTTCTTATAATTTGGTCGAGAGAGAGCCAACAAGAGCACCTGATATCAACCGGTTCCGGTTCGACTTGAATGAAGATGGAGTGGAACGTCAAGTCATTCAGTTCTTTGAAAACGTCCTTGCAGAATTTCCGATTAGGAATCGATAGATCGAGCGAATAGCAAGTACATGTCAGAAACCAAAGGATCACGACACACGTAAGATTACTCTTGGCATAAATTGGTTCACTTAGCGTCTGATGATGCTATTTTTCATGGAGCGGTACTCAGGTGCAAAGGCAACTGGCCTTATGAAGAGATCGTGGATTTCTTAGTGGTGAACAATCACGATCAGGATCGCGGCATGAGCTTGGTCGTCTCCTCAGGCCATAAAGCTGGGTTGCCACTTGTTGTACTTCCGAAGGAGTCCGAGACGGGTCACGACAACTATGCTGATTACATCAATGTTGATTGGCTGAAGAATAATTGGACCGAGTGGATATATCCCGATTGCGACGTGATGGATGTTTATATCTCGGCTGGATATCCTCCAGCTGGAGCGCTTCCTCAGTCGTCAAACGCAAAAAACTGAAAGAAATAATGTATGTTTGTTAAACTAGGACTGCTCTTCGCTGTAGCTCTTGCAGCCGATGTACCCGAATTGGTGTTCTTGCAAGAGAACGAGGATGGTGATCTGCACTAGGCTAATCACAGCGTATGAGGACCGCCTTCGCTCGCTTGAGACCCAGAAGTTAGAATTGTCCGAGAAATGCGAGAAAAATGGCGCTCCACAAGCCACCTTCGAGGAGATGTTCGAACGGGCGAAGCTCTTTCTCGCAAACCCCCAGAAAATATGGGAAAATGGTGATTTTGAGGAGAAGCGAACAGTGCTCAAACTGGCCTTTTCAGACAATTTGGCATACCAACGCAATCAAGGCTTTCGAACCCCTAAAACATCCATACCTTTCAAGGTCTTAGATGGATTTTCCAACGTCAAAAGCAATATGGTGCGCCCGGCAGGACTCGAACCTGCTGCCTCAAGATTAGAAGTCTCGCGCTCTATCCAGATGAGCTACGGGCGCTTTATACTAATCTGATTGGCTAATAGCCATATTTGCATCGCGCGCCAACTAAGATATTGCGTTTCCATGTCCGATTCCCGTTCATTATCTGAAAATGCTAACACCTCTGGGCCAAAAGGCTTTGATTTGGCTGCGCATCAATTCCGTTATTATGACTTTGTTATGGCGGCATTTGTGGCCATTTTGTTGCTGTCCAATATTATTGGCGCGGCTAAGCTGACCTATTTGGAGATTGGCGGCGAGCAATGGGTTTATGGCGCGGGTATTTTATTCTTTCCATTGGGCTATGTTATCGGTGATGTGCTGACCGAAATTTACGGCTATGCGCGGGCGCGGCGCGTTATATGGGCCGGTTTTGGCGCCATGCTGTTCATGGCGTTTATGAGCTGGGTCGTGGTATCACTGCCGCCCGCTAATGTGTGGGATGGGCAAGCCGCTTATGAAAGCGTTTTTGGTCAGGTGCCGCGCATTGTATTTGCCTCTATTGCGGCGTTTTGGGCGGGCGAATTTGTTAATTCCTATGTCATGGCGCGCATGAAAATCTGGACACAGGGCAAGGCATTGTGGAGCCGCACCATTGGTTCGACAATAGTGGGGCAAGGGGTGGACAGCCTGCTTTTCTACCCGCTCGCCTTTTGGGGCGTTTGGGAAACATCGGCGGTGCTGACTGTAATGGTTACCAATTGGGCGCTGAAAGTTGTGTGGGAGGCATTGTTAACCCCTGTCACCTATATCATTGTCGGTAAGTTGAAACAGGCTGAGGGCGTGGATGTCTATGATGATAAAACCAGTTTTACCCCGTTTAAGACGGATTTGAAGTGAACTGGCTTTTTACGGCGACCACATTGGGTCCGTTTCAACAGGCCAAGCAAATGGTTGAGGACAGTCTGGGATTTGACAAACAATCGCTGCACATATTGATTGGCAGCCTGATATTCATATGCGTTTATATGATTTTCAAACGCCGTATCTGGCTTGCCCTATTGGCCTCTCTATCTGCCGCCCTGTTGGGCGAGGTGCTGGATATTTATGAGCTTATTGCCATTCGCAATTGGGGCTGGGATGATATTGTCTGGCCATGGCATTATGTCGATGTGATTGATACGCTTGGCGCACCGATAATTTTGGCGCTAACCTTGCGCATATGGTCGCGCGGAATTGTCGATCATGATGCAATTCCTGGCTAGTATTTAGCGTTAAAGGCTTGTGTTTAATTGGCAGCCTGAAAATAGGGCAGGGCGGGAGTGATGATGATATCATCCCGCTTTTCCAATTCGCGCAGGAACCAATATTTGTGAAAGCCGCCATAGGTTATCAAAACGCGTTTGCCCTGGCCTTTTATGGTGTCTAGTTCGCTGGCAATATTGGCCCAGTGCGCGCGGTTTATATTTTGCCATCCGCCTTTGCCAATATCCTCTTCAAAATAGCGCATATAGGGCTGGTAACGCGCTTCGACGGCGCGGTCATAATCTTTGCTATGAATATATAGTGGGTCATCACCGCGGCCATTTAATGTGGCGGAAAAGGTTTTTTGCGCCTGTTGCCATTCTTGCCATTGATCGGCGCGTTTCGGGTTTTGCTTGATGCGGCCCAATGCGGCGCGGCGGGTTGAGGCGATGTCGCTTGTCCAGGCGGCGGTTCCTTTAATGGTATAGCCCAATTCTGCGCGCAAAGGGATGATGACATCGGTATATTCCGGGAATGCACGGGTGCGCTGCTCTTTCACCGTGCCGGTATCTTCATAAGAGGCCAGAGCGGCATCTATGCGGTCTGGCGGAATTTCGGTGAGAATGATATCCGGGTTGATGGTGCGGGTAACGGTTTCAACCAAGGAAAGCGGATATTTACCCGATGTCCGGTGGCCGCCATGGATCATGCCAATAATGGTGACCTCTGTGCGCTCGCCGCGCTCTGCCTTGGTTAGGCTTTTGGCAGCTATGCTATTGGTTGGAGTGCTTTGTTCAGCCTGGCTAGCGGCTTGACAGGCGGATAGCATTAAGCTGGATATCAGGCCAAATATTAGGCTTGTGAAAAATGTAGCGAGCCTTTTGCCGATGAGTGATGTGCTAAAGGCGGTGTTGGTTTTTGCGATCTGGTCCATATTGCGCAGTATAGACCAAAATTTCGAAACTATCATTATCCAAAATAGTTATGACATTAATTATGTTATTCGAGGCCTTAAATCGGGTTTAATACGTCCTTCTTTGAAAAGGCTTATGATAGGGCGGACTGTTTATCAATCCGCTATCAGGCCGATTAGCAAATAGATTATCACTGGTGCACCAACGCCGAATAAAACAGCCAAAACCCATAAAATACGTACAATCGAGACATCGATATTGGCCCAGTTTGCGATACCGCTGCATACGCCCATTAGCTTTGCATTGGCTTTGTCGAGTTTGAATGGCTTGCTCATTTTTTTGGTCCCCTTGAATTTTGAAATATTTGCACTGCTGGGTGCATTTGGTTTTTTCTTTCGCTGAGTGGTCATAGCATTAGAGCGATGCCGCGAAAAGAAGTGTTGTTACGATGGTGAAGCTAATTGTCGTGGTGAATGCCAATTGCGCGATTGCTGCGGTGTTCATTGTCTCTTCCTTATAAATATATTGACTAGATGATGCTGACAAAAGATCCGAACATAGCGGCAATGCCGATGACGGTTGCAGCGAAGGCGATGTTTGAAAAATATGCAGACATGTTAAAATTCCTTTTCGGTATTCGGGTTTGAAATATTTGGGTTCAAATGATTGATGTGAATGAAGCGAACATGGCAACAAAGCCGATGATGGTTGCGGTGAAGGCGATGTTTGAAAAATATGCGGTCATTTTATTGCTCCTTAAATCTGGTTTACTGTGCCCCTGAGCGTCTTTGCTTTGGACAAACAATACAATGCAGAGGCTGTGCCAGTTTTATAAAATGCAATAAAAACAGTATTTTAGATAATTTTTCATCAAAATTGGTTATGGATAATATATTGTAAAATCCTATAAATTGGGAAATTTTCCCGAATGTTGGGATTTGATGAATT
>CAZAHS010000167.1:0-5531 GCA_964484855.1 uncultured Sphingomonadaceae bacterium
AGGCGTCGGGAACCCCATTTTTTATGTCGGCTCCAAAACGGGGCGTGACGGTATTAACGGCGCAACCATGGCGTCAGCAGAATTTGATGATGATAGCGAAGAAAAGCGCCCCACGGTTCAGGTCGGCGATCCCTTTACCGAAAAGCTGTTGATCGAGGCATGTCTGGAATTGATGGCGACCGATGCGATTGTCGCGATTCAGGATATGGGCGCGGCTGGCCTCACCTCTTCCAGCGTTGAAATGGCCAGCAATGGCGGGGTTGGCATCCGCCTTAATCTGGACCATGTGCCGCAGCGCGAAACCCATATGACCGCTTATGAGATGATGCTTTCCGAAAGTCAGGAACGCATGTTGATGGTGCTGAAACCCGGGCGCGAGGATGAAGCAAAAGCGATTTTTGAGAAATGGGAGCTGGATTTCGCTATTATTGGCGAAGTGACAAATACTGGCCGCATGGTGCTGGAGCATCTGAGCGAAACTGTGTGCGATATTCCGCTGGCTCCGCTGGCCGATGATGCGCCGCTTTATGACCGGCCACATGTGGAGACAAAGCCTGCTGAACCGCTCACGGATATTCCTGAAAGCAGCGATATTGGCGCGGACTTGCTCAAGCTAATGGCCAGCCCCGCGCTCGCCAGTCGCCGCTGGATTTGGGAGCAATATGACCATCAAGTGATGGCTGATACCGTGCAAAAACCGGGCGGCGATGCAGCGGTTGTACGTATCCATGGCACCAATAGAGGCCTAGCGATCACCACTGATTGCACCCCGCGCTATGTGAAATCCGACCCTTATGAAGGCGGCAAGCAGGCGATTGCCGAGGCCCATCGCAATTTGGTGTGTGTAGGCGCAAAACCATTGGCCGTGACCAACTGCCTGAATTTCGGCAACCCTGAACGCCCCGAAATTATGGGACAGCTTACCGGCGCATTAAAGGGCGTTAGTGAGGCCTGTCTTGCGCTCGATATGCCCATCGTATCGGGCAATGTGTCGCTGTATAATGAGACGACGGGGCCAGACGGCATCCCCCGCGCCATCCTGCCCACGCCCGCAATTGGAGCAATTGGTATCATCGAAGACCTCGACACTATGATGACTATGGGCTTTAAGGATGAGGGCGAGCATGTCGTGCTAATCGGCTATGGCCCCGGCCATTTGGGCCAGTCTTTATGGCTGGAAATCTGCCATGGCCGCCGCGAGGGGCC
This sequence comes from uncultured Sphingomonadaceae bacterium, assembly GCA_964484855.1. GTDB lineage: Bacteria > Pseudomonadota > Alphaproteobacteria > Sphingomonadales > Sphingomonadaceae > Alterisphingorhabdus. The sequence goes on from CAZAHS010000167.1 coordinate 1,207, forward strand.
GGCGCCTATGGTTGATCTGGCAGTAGAACAACGCCTTGGCACGCTAATCCATAAGCTAAATGCAGATAAGATCATCAGCGCGGCGCATGATGTCTCAGATGGCGGGCCGCTAATCGCTTTGTGCGAAATGGCGCTGGCCAGCAATATTGGCGCAGCTGTAACACCGCCGGAAAATGGGCCGGAAAATGGCGCAAATGCCGCCATGTTCTTCGGTGAAGATCAAGGCCGAATCATGGTCGCAACCCGAAATCCGCCAGAGGTTATCGCAGCGGCCAATGCGGCACAGCTATATGCGGTGGATATTGCAAAGACAGGCGGCGATAGCATTATAATTGGTGAGCAAGATATCAGCCTGTCGGACCTGCGCAGTGCCAGTGACAGTTTTTTCAAAGACTGGATGGGTGATTGAGCGCAACGCTATAGCCCCTCCACCACCTTCGGCGGTCCCCCTCCCCATTGCTTGCGCAACGGGGAGGAAATATAAAACTCTGGCCCATTGCTTGCGCAACGGGGAGGAAATATAAAACTCTGGCCCATTGCTGCTGGGCAAGAAGGAAATATTGGCTAACCTCGCTATTCTATCTCCTCCCTGTTGCGCCAGCAATGGGGAGGTGGCTGCGCATCGCGCAGACGGAGGGGTAATCAACTCACATGCTCCAAACCCTCCTCCATTATTCCAGTCATTTTGCCATGCCATTTCTTATCGCATGGCTCATCTGGCGTAATAATGATGATCCGCGGCTTTGGCTAAAGGCGGCTTTCATCATGCTGGCCACTATGGCGATTGATCTTGACCATTTGCTGGCCGATCCAATTTTCGATCCCAATCGTTGCTCAATAGGCTTTCACCCTCTCCACACCATATGGGCGGGGGGCTTTTACCTGCTGCTTCTGCTTGTCCCGCGCTGGTGGATGCGCGCTATGGCCATTGGCTGTTTATGGCATTTGGTGACAGATGGCGGCGACTGCCTTATGATGGGATTATGAGCGACACTACACCCTTGGCCAAAAGGCTGGGCCTTAGCGATGGCATGCTGGTCTGGTTTGATAATGTACCCGACCAAATTGACGATGAGATAGCCGAATATGCGCTGGATCTGTTCATTGCCGCTGCGCCGCAAGATGCGCCTTATGCCAGCTTGCTATTCGTGGAAACGCGCGCCGATATGGAAATAAAGCTGCGCCAATTGCGCGATACCATTCATAAATCTGGCTTTATATGGACCTGCTGGCCGCAAAATGCGCCTGATATTGACGCGGAAAGGGTCCGCGAATTTGCTGATAGTCTGGGCTATATCGATACCAAATCATGCGCCATTGATGATATCTGGTCTGGCCTAAAACTGGTCATCCGCAAAGAATTACGCTGATAGCGCTTTAGGGTCAGGACTTAGGCCGCCTGCCCCAGCAAATCATAAGGGTTTATACCTTGGCTTTGCAAAGCAGCATGGGCTGCGCGATAAGCGGTCGGCGGCGCGATATTGAGCCGCTTACGGGCCTCTTCCAAAGGCTCGGCCAGCAAGGCGGTTATGTCCTGCTCAATCAAGCGCGGACAGGCAGCACCCGATTTTTGCGCTTGTCGCACCGATTTTATCACTGGTGCTGACCAGCTTACCGTCTTTTTGATATTAAGCGCCGCCAAATAAGCGATAAAGATATTGGCGGGGCCAGGATTTTGACCATAGGTGAAGGCCAGCACACTCGCCTCACCCAGCGCATCGCGGCCATAGCCAGTGAGAATATGCAGCAGATCATGCACATCGCGCGAGCGGTTAAAATACCATTCAATCTGATCGCCAAACTTTACGCTGCTGAATTTTTCAAATTCATCAACCAAGCCATTGGCGCTCAGGCCTTCATTCTCCATAAAGTCGCAATAGGCATGGGCAACCGAGCCCATTGGCATAGCACGCAACCGCTCATGATCGTCTAGTAAATCTGGCAGAAAAGGCTCTCGCGCTTTTAACGCCTGACCATATTCACTCTTTAGAAAAGCCATCGCTTCACCGCGAAACGCCTTGCGCGGCAAGCATTGGAAAATATGGAAAACCTGCTCTGTATCCTCTTTATCCGCGATCAGATTACGAAAATGCTGAAACGCTTTAAGCGGACGCATGCGCAGCTCTGGACGGTCAGGGTGGACATAAGGCTGATCGGTCATAATGGGGGAAGGCTCCATATCTAATATATCCCATATATATTAGGCTACACTTACTTACAATAGTGTTAATAACAATGTTGCAAATTTTTTTGCTAATATTTGAACGACAGATTAGTGGTGAAATTTATGAAACCACATGACACCCTGCCTTATGCTGCCCTGCCCGATTATAGCGATGAAGAGCGCATTGCCCGTGCCAAAGCGTTTTATGAGGCGCTGAAAACACGGCGCAGTTGCCGATATTTTGCGCCCGATGCTGTACCGCGTGAAGTCATTGAACAGGCATTGCTGGCGGCTGGCACTGCGCCCAATGGGGCCAATCACCAGCCATGGCATTTTGCGGTTATTGCTTCAGCAGAGAAAAAGGCCGCTCTGCGCGCCGCTGCGGAAGAGGAGGAGCGCGCTTTTTATGAGCAAAAGGCCAGTGAAGAATGGCTGGATGCCTTGCAGCCACTCGGCACCGATGCCGATAAGCCGTTTCTGGAAATCGCGCCCTATCTCATCGTCATATTTGCGCAGCGCAAAGGCGGCATGAATGCAGGCGAGAAAAAACAGAATTATTATGTTAGCGAAAGCGTGGGGATAGCCACCGGCATGCTCATCACTGCCTTGCATGATGCCGGGCTGGCGACGCTAACGCACACACCCAATCCGATGAAGTTTCTAAATGAGCTGTGCGACCGGCCCAGCGATGAAAAGCCGATGATGGTGTTGGTCATCGGCAAACCGGCAAAAGATGCAACCGTGCCTGCCCATGCGGTGTATAAAAAACCGCTCGACCAGATTAGCAGCTGGCTTTAACTGTTAATGCCTGAGTGAGGGGGATTAAATGTCTGATAATATGCAGAATGGTGCAGAGCATATCACGCCGGGCGCACGCTATTTAGAGCTGGATGCGCTGCGCGGTTTTGCCGTGATGGGCATTTTGGTAATGAACATATTGGGCTTTGCACTACCTGGCAGTGCGACCTTTAACCCTATGGTCTCTGGCGGCGATGGCAGCGCGGATATATTATCATGGTTTTTCAGTTTCATATTTGTTGATGGCAAGATGCGCGGGCTGTTTTCGCTGCTTTTCGGGGCCAGCATGTTTTTGGTTATCACGCTGGCAGAAGCCAAAGGTCAATCACCCGCCAAGACGCATTTTAGCCGTATGTTCTGGCTTGGTATATTTGGCCTGCTCCATTTCTATTTTCTGTGGTGGGGCGATATTTTGTTCCTCTATGCCGCGATAGGCTGCATCGCCTATCTGTTTCGCGGCGCGCCGGCAGCATCATTAATTAAATGGGCGCTGGGCATATATAGCTTCGCCGTCATTATATGGTGCCTGCTTATGGGCTCACTCTTCCTGCTGAAAATCATGGCGGATGCGCCCGACGCCGATGCGCAGGTTTTGGCCAGCTATCAGGAAATGCTCGACGGCTTTGGCTTTACCGCTGCCGCTGCTGCTAAAGACGTAGCTGTTTATAGCGGCAGCTATGCCGATATCGCCAATCATAAATTGCGCACCATGGCATTCCAACCCATTGCCATGGTGTTTCAGGTCGGCTTTGAAACATTGCCCCTCATGATGCTGGGCATGGCGATGATGAAAAACGGTTTTCTGCTCGGAAAAATGCCGCGTGAGGTTTATCGCAAATGGGCGCTTTGGACCATTTTGCCCGGCATGGCCATCACCGCCGCCATTGCGCTATTGGCCTATTATTCGGGCTTTGATGCGATCATATTGGTCAATGCCAATCTGGCTTGGGCATTGGTGCCGCGCTTAATGATGACCATTGGCTATACTGCTCTTTTGCTCATGCTCATCCAAAGCTATAGCCATATCGCGCTAGTGCGCCGCGTCGCCGCCACGGGACGCGCTGCCTTCACCAATTATCTTGGCACCAGTGTCATTATGTGCGCCATATTTTATGGCTGGGGCCTTGGCCTTTACGCAGAATTTGACCGCGTTCAGCTATGGCTCTTCGTCATTGGTATGTGGGCGCTGATGCTGTTCTGGTCACAGCCTTGGCTTATGCGCAACCGCTATGGTCCGCTCGAATGGCTATGGCGATCATTATCACGCGGCAAAGCGCAACCAATGATTTTGCGATAGATTAGCAATATTTTTTGCAAATTATTCGCAATAGCCATTGCAAACCATTCTCATTATCGCTAATTA
>CAZAHS010000168.1:0-5450 GCA_964484855.1 uncultured Sphingomonadaceae bacterium
GTTGACGTCGACACACCGCCCGTAGAGGTGGAAACACCGCCGGTTGAGGTTGATTCACCGCCGGTTGAGGTTGAAACCCCGCCGGTAGAGGTTGAAACACCGCCTGTTGAAGTGGATGTAGATACTCCGCCGGTGGAGGTGGAGACACCGCCAGTCGAGGTTGATGTCGATACACCGCCGGTTGATGTAGAAACGCCTCCAGTGGACGAAATCACATTAATATCACCGCCAGAAGAGGAAACACCGCCGGTTGATGTTGATGAAGAGCCGCCTGTGCTGGTAAAGCCGCCGGTTGATGTAGAGCTAGAGCCACCTGTGCTGGTAAAGCCGCCGGTTGACGAAGAAGTGGAGCCGCCAGAAGATGTAGAAGAGATGACAACTGAACCGCCGCCGCCTCCGCCGCCGCCACCAAAAAAGCCGCCGGAAAAGCCGCCGCCAAAGCCGCCAAATCCGCCAATGCCGCCGCCAAGCACTACAGGTGCTGCAGAGCTGCTAGCTATTGCAGGAGCGGCCTGGGGTGGGAAAGGTGGTGGAGGCGGCAAAAGTGGTGGTGGCAATGGAATTGCCGGTGCTGCCTGACTGGCCACAGTCACAACAGTTGGCGAACAGCTATGCGCTGCTTGCTGGCCGCTGCTGCGTGAAACCCTGCGCCGAATACGCTTTGTAGAACGCGCGACATCTCCGCGCTTCAATACGCGGGTGCGGGTACGTTCACGCGGACCGCTGTTTGACTTAACAGCTTTCTTAACAACTACCTCTTGGGCATTTGCCGAACTGTCAGCGATTTGTACGGCACCGCCGCCTATGATTGCGCCGCCACAAGTGCAGGCACATAATTTTGCCAAAGCCATCCGAACAGACATATCGACCACTCTCTTCTTTCAACGCGCCGCAAATAAGACGCTTCCTAAATTACAATCACTAGGTCGGTAACCCGTGAAAGCCATTGCTATAGTCAAAAAGACAGAACAGGAGGTAAATGACAATCCTGTTAACCGTAATCACTCAATTAATTCTGCTGAATCTGCTTAATTTGCGCTGGCCAGCTACGTGTTGTCCCGTAATGACACTATGTTTTGATATTTCTTTACCAGCGCATCCTGCATATTCGTACATCAAGCGAATCTCTGACCCTTTTTCAAATCTATAAGCAACGTCCAGCTATGCATAGCAGCAATATATTATAATATTGCATATTTAGAGTGTAAAATATTCGTTTCGGTAAGCGTGATGCAGCAGGGCATCACTTGCAAAGTCCATATCAGCGAAATTTGTTTTTATACTGCAACGGCGCTTGTGCGGCTGTTTGCCAAGGGCTATAGGCGCTGCGAAGGCAAAATATGGAGCACTATATTGTGACGACAACAGCCGCAGATGACATTGATGTGTTGGCCAAGGCACGTAAGGCATTGCCAGCCGATTACACACCGCACAGTGATGAAGAATATATGTGCGAGCGTCAGATCACATATTTTCGTGACCTGTTAAAGGCATGGAAAGAAACAATTTTGGAAGCATCAGAAGCCACTTTGCAGCAATTGCAGCGCGGACCAATGCGCGAACCCGATATGAATGACCGCGCATCCAGTGAGACTGATTGGAGTATTGAACTGCGCACGCGTGATCGCCAGCGCAAGCTGATATCCAAAATCGAATCTGCTTTGCGCAGCATTGAAGAGGGCGAATATGGCTATTGTAACGTCACGGGGGAGCCAATTGGTTTGGGTCGCCTGATTGCGCGGCCAATAGCGACAATGACAGTTGACGCTCAAGAAGCGCATGAACGCCGGGAAAAAGTTTCTCGCGACGATTAATCCGCGTCATCAACATCTGCAAATATGGCCAATCGCGTTTTGCGTACCATCAACTTTGCAAACTGTGTTTACAACAATATATAAATTTGAACATTTTTGGTGTTTTCTATATTCAAAATTAACCTTGCATAATTATCCAAATGGCTCTGCTGAGCGATTATCCAGCAATGTTGCTGATGCAATTTGCGAATAATGGCTTGGGAATGTTTCGACAATTAACCTAAATTTTCGGGATGCCGTTAACCTATTGGCTACGTTTTTATAGCATTATAATGCCATAATGATTGGAAGATTTTTCAATATGGATGCATTTGGTAACAATGATCGCCCTGAAGAAGGGCAAGATGCGGGCGCAGACACCGGTGCTGAATCGCGCAGACCACAGCGCAATGCACTGTTCATGCTCGCAAAGCTCACCTTCATGCAAACGGACAAGCAGATTGAAGCGCGTGTTCGCAATATATCTTCAGGCGGAATGCTGGTCGAAAGCAATGTTTTCTGCGAGCCGGGCGATAATATAGAGGCAGAGCTGCGCAATATTGGCATGGTCAAAGGCCGTGTATCTTGGCGTGAGGGAAATCATTTCGGTGTTGCATTTAACAACCGTATTGACCCTGATCAGGTTCGTTTCACAAAACCTAAGTCAAATACAGGCAATGCGCCCACTTACATTCGCACCTATGAAGACCAGGTTGCGAAACATAATCCAGGGAAATTCCGCCGCATTTAATGCGCTGTTTTAATCTGTGCTTTTTCAAAAGCGTGTCATCATTAATCAATCGACCCGCTAATCCTTGGCGGGTCTTTTTTTGCCTAATATCTCTTCATTATGCTGCCCCAGCGCGGGTGCGGCAGAACGAATGGAGGCAGGTGTTTTCCCAAATTCCACCGGATGGCGCACAGCACGATAAGTGCCCAATGTGTCATCTTCCATTTCGGCAAAAAAGTCTGTCTGCGCCAGATGCGGATCATTCATGACCTCTTGCATCGCATTATAGCGCATGGCGGGGATATTTTCCGCAGCCAGAATATCCACCCATTCATCGGTTGTCTTGGTCGCCGCAACCTCTTCAATAATCGCATATAATTGCCCGGTATTCTGTGTGCGCGCCTCATAAGTAGAGAAACGCGGATCATCAAAGACGCCGGGCCGACCACCAATTTCAAAAAAGCGCTCCCATTGCGCATCTATATAAGGAACAATGGCTATATAGCTGTCTTTGGTGGGGTAAGGCCGCCGGCGCGGGTTGATAGACCGAGTATAGCCCATCTTGCCATCCCCGCTGGCATAGGTTGCGCCATAAAGATTTTCGACCATGTTGAAATAGGTGAAGCTTTCCAGCATCGGCACGGACACAAATTGCCCCTCGCCCGTTCTCTCACGATGGAATAATGCCGCTAAAGTCGCATAAGTTGCAAATAACCCTACTGTTTTATCGGCAATTAATGAGGGCGCATATTCCGGATCACCGCCTGAACGCTGTGCGTGTAAGGCGGCAAAACCCGATGCGGCCTGCACCAAATCATCATAAGCCTGATATTTTGCATAAGGTCCGGCTGCGCCATAGCCTGCGCAATGGGTATAAATTATATTCGGATTGATGGCGCGAACGCCTTCATAATCAAAGCCAAGCCGCGCCATCCCCGCCATGCGCACATTATGAAAAAACACATCTGCTCCGGCCAATAATTCAGAAAGCTGCGCCCGCCCTTCCTCACTGCCAGCATTGATAGTGACCGCTTTTTTATTGCGGTTTAACGCTGCAAAAATGGGTCCGCGCTGTTTATCGGGAGAATAGCCCGCATAGCGCATCATATCGCCGGGTACTTTGCCTTTATCAAATTCGACCTTAATCACCTCCGCGCCCATATCGGCCAGAATTAATGTCGCAAACGGCCCCATCACAACCGATGACATATCAATAATCCTCACCCCATGTAGCGGACCTTTGGGGTGAGAAGGTTTTTCTCCATCGACATTATCAGGTGTGATCTTGCTCACGCTATATCCTCAGTTTATTATTTTGAGACAGATTTAGCGGTACAAAGATAATTGTTCAAATGGTCAATAAAAATGGAGCTGTGGTTAGTCTAAGCAATAGCTAACAGCATCACATCATGATAAGGTCACACATTGTAAAATCGTTTATACGAATCTCTTCTAAGATATGCGTAGCTTTAGACATCAACACGCAGGGGCTGCTGCCTCTGTGAGAACATTATTGAGGGATATATGTTCACTTTTCTAGCATCGAAGGATCGCGTACAGCGCGATAAACAGGAATTATACGCTTTACAATTGCTCTATGGCGACAATGCCGCCGCGATATTGGAGGCATGTGTAAATGATGACACGCTGTCAGATCGTGATCGCAAGCATTGACGCAGATTGCTGAAATTGCTGCGTCAATAATATATAAGCTGTCACATTACGCTATATATATCATCAGTCCTTTGGCTGATATGTTTGTTCATCACTTGGAAAGCGCCTTGCGCGGACTTCTTCGGCATATTGCTTGACGGCGTCCTCTATGGTGTCTGCCAGCGTCTCATAGCGCTTCACAAAGCGCGCCGTGCGCTCAAACATGCCCAGCATATCCTCTGTCACCAAAACTTGCCCATCGCACTGTGCTGATGCGCCAATACCTATGGTGGGCGCATTAACGGCCTTGGTCGCGGCAATCGCAATCGGCTCCACCACGCCCTCAATCACAATGGCAAATGCACCTGCCTGATCCAGCGCAATGGCATCATTTACAATCTTGTCCGCCTCTGCATCACTGCGCCCACGCGCGGCATAACCGCCCAATGCGTTTACTGCTTGCGGGGTCAGGCCAACATGACCCACTACTGGTATTCCCCGCGCCGTTAAAAAAGCCACTGTCGGCGCCATAGCCTCCCCGCCCTCTAATTTGACCGCAGCCGCGCCGGTTTCCTTCATAATATGCGCCGCGCTGGCAAAGGCTTGCTCCGGCGATGCTTCATAGCTGCCAAAGGGCATGTCAACCACAACAACGCTATGATAGCTGCCCCGCACAACCGCTGCGCCATGCGCGCACATCATATCCAATGTCACTGGCACGGTTGATGGCAGGCCATAAATTACCTGACCAAGCGAATCGCCAACCAGCAGCATATCGCAATGCGTATCCAGCAATTGTGCTGTTCGTGCGGTATAGGCGGTCAGCATGACTATAGGCTGCGCGCAGACCCCATCAACCTTGCGCCTTTGTATCGCCGGAACAGTCAGGCGTTTCATCGGCGCAGGTGTCGGGTTTGCGCGGCTTGTCGAGGTGTCGAGTTTATAGGTTGTAGACATGCAATATCCTTATCGCGCGCGAAGCAGCTTGGCCAGTGGCAGCGCATATTTAACTATTGCCATTTGTCTTCATATTGGTCAGTTATAGGCCACTCACGGCAATAATATACGCAAGCTCTAACAGGAATATGCCCATGCCAACCGCGAATACGGATGGTGAAGCCGGTCCTGATGCCGTCACGCCATCTTTAACCCTGCTGATTATTGTCGCCTTCATTGTGTTTATCGACATGATGGGCATAGGGCTTGTTATACCGGTTATGCCGGAGCTGATTTCCAACCTTTCTGGCCGTAACATTGCAGGTGCAGCCATTATT
>CAZAHS010000169.1:0-5428 GCA_964484855.1 uncultured Sphingomonadaceae bacterium
GTTGCCGCTGCCTGATTGCGTTACCAGACTGTCATTGCCCGTGCCGTCTTGATCGACATCGGCCAAATTGTCTGACCCAGTTTGCAAGACTGTGCTGCTATTGCCGCCCAGACCTGCGCCTTCACCCTGCTCATCAATAAGCGCGGTAAGGTTGGTGCCATCTTGGTTAATCAGGCTGTTATTGCCGTCATTGGCTTGCTCAACATCGGCCAAGTTGCCGCTGCCGCGCTGTGTGATGTCCGAGATATTGCCATCAACATTGCCTGGTGTAATATCCTGACGCACATTGGCAATATTGTCGGCACTGGCCGCATCATTTTGGTCGATGGTCGAGGCATTGCCATCGCCGCGCTGAAAAACATTTGCGCTGTTGCTCGTGCCGTCTTGCGTGATGACAGAGGTGTTGGCGAGGCTTGGGTTATTGGGAACGCCAAAATTGCCCTGATTTACCGAAGCGCTGTTCAACGTGCCGTTCTGGCTTATGTCAGAATCATTGACCAAGCCCAATGGACCATCAGCAACCGGGCCAGCGGCTTGGCGAACGCTTGCGTCATTTTCGCTACCTGCCTGATCGACAAGCGAGTCCGAAATACCCGATTGGTTATTTTCCTGATTGATGGTGGCAGTTCCATCATTCCCTGTCTGGTTGACAACGCTTTTTGAATTGTCCGCCAATGCAGGGCTTGCAATAGCCAGTGCTGTTACAGAAACAGCTGTTAATAATAGATTTTTCATTCTTTCAACTCCCTTATAGGCCATGGCTGCACTATTGCAGTCACATACGCTATTGTGCATGGCGCGTGCGCATTGCGCTGTGCCAAGCAGATGACCGGTTAATGCATGCATGGCTGCCGGTCCGGCCATGCAAGACGGGAAGTTTTGGTAAGCTGAAAACAAAGACAGTGTTTCAATATCTACAGGCAGTATTTCTTGCCAAGCAGATGGTAATCCGCCATGATATTTGATGTGAGCTTTGTTCACAACTTGGGCAGTGTTCCCGCGAACCTGTCCATCCCGGCTCACCAGCGATCTGACGCCAATCACATTCGCTGGTGGGCCACCTTTTCAAACACCGCATATTTGCAAAAATTCTCTGCAAAACCATGCTGCGTTCAAATCCTTTAGCTCTTCAAATCCCCCAAATTTGTCGCGCCTTAAATATAGTTACAAAATATAACATTCATGGTCATAATCGCGTGATGCACTTCACACTTTAGACCCAGAAACCGTGTTTTCTTTGCCATTTCCATTGTCATATATCGCGGTTTTGAATGACGGTTTGCATGATATGACATCGGACCAGCTCACCGCATCGAATAAAGAACATCCCAGCTGCACATTGGGCAATGATGCGGTGTCGCTGACTGGTAGAAACTGGTCATCCGCTTGCTGGGCAGGGGCCATGACAGATTGCGCTATGCTGGCTGGATTAGCGGCGGATTGCACCGCCGCAGACGAACGCAGCGGGGCAGATGGTATATAGCCTTTTGGCAAAGAGGGATTGCCGTCATTCTGCTTAGCCAGCACAAGCTGCGCCTTACCGCCCTGCGCTGTGGCGGATTGGCTATCCAGCTGCGCCAGCGGTGCCTTCACCATGTCCTGTATTTGGGTCTTTATCTGGGGCGGCTGCTTTGTTGACGCCGCGCCGCTGCTAGCGGTTGGACGCTGCGTATTATTGAGACTGGCATTCGGCGCAGCTTTTGGGGGCGCAGCTTTTGGCATTGCCGTTGACGTGGTTGACGCGGCAGGTACGGCTAGCACTGGCTGGCGGCTTGACGCGGGGCCAGGTCTTTGCCCCGGCAATGCAGCAATTGCCGCTTGTCCTTTATTGGGAGCGGGCTTGCTGGGTATAGGCTTATTGGCGACGGGCGCGCGGCGCGCAGCACCAATTTGCTGTTGCTGACGCTGCGAGCGCGTGACCCTCTGGCCGCCGCAAAGCCCCGGCACTGGGGCATCATTGGCCGCTACGGGCAGCAAAACCTTTGCTTTTTTAATGCTGTCGCGCTCTGCAATATAGTCGGTCAACAATGCCCGTACTTCATCGGCTTCAGCCGAAAAGCACCACAAATCCTGCATCGCGCCTTCCATAATCATCGCATAAACCGCGGCTTCTATCGTCTGGCGCAGCGCCAGTTCATCCGGCTCATTATAGGTTATGCCCGCTTCCAGCTCCAACAGCTCACGAAAGGCAACAAAGCGGAAAGCATCACCGCCAACACCCACTGATGCAATGGATTTGCGTGTGCTGACCGATGTCAAAACCTCACCTGTTTTGACGCTTACTGCCCGCAAATACACCGTAACCGTGTCTTCACGATATTGCGTGCGGCCACCAATGCCCAAAAAACGTGCGCCAGATCCGCCGGTTTTGGTGTTGGAATCAAAGCCGATAATGCCGCCCTCCAGCAAGACACCGGCAAATAATAATGGCGGCAGTGCCTGCGGATTGATGGTTTTTTCGCCCAGATAACTGGCCCGCATTTCCCGGATAACGGCGCGTTCACGCAGGACATTATCCAGCTTTTCGCGTTCAATAACCGTAAACCAATTGCGATTGCCCGCTTCGTGCAAAGACTTCACCAAAATGGACGTCGCGCCTTGCGTTACCGCGCGCGAGAGTGTTTGCCCGCTATCACTGGGTTTGAACTGACCCGTCTGATCGGTAAAGCCATAAACGGCAACAGCAACTTTTTGCGATGTTGGCGGCAAAGCATTGAGTTTATTGGTCGCAGGCGTGGCCTTTGGCAGCTTTGCCGCTTCCCAGATTTTGGGATTATTAACAGCACAGGCCGATAATAATGATGTCGCAGCCAGCGACATGATAAGTGTTTTGAATTTTTTACTCATGATTCCCTCAAATCTTTTGGTAAAAATGCAGCGTAAGAGTGATTTAGGCTGCTATGTTTCCAACAGGGGAACCACGATTTCCGTGACCGAGCCATCGACAAAATTTGTTATGGTGAGCGTCACGCCAGTAACGCCGCGCACAAAAGATACTTCCTGATCGCCAAAACGTATCGTGCCGGCATCCTGCGCATTTTCGCCAAAAATCAGATCGGTAACCTGTGTGGCCAGCGCAGACAGCAAGCGGCTGTTTAATGTTCGTAAAAATTGCTGTGCTGGGTCGCTCCGGTCAATAGCATCAGGGTCTGTCTGGTCATTTTGCGCATTGGCAATGCCTAGCAGATGCTGAGAATTAAACGGGTTCCCCCCAAAGGATGGGTTGTTAAATTCATGCACCAAATCCTGCGCGGCCGCAGAAGGTACAAATATTATAGTCGGCGCCATAAGCGCCAAAGCGGCAACGGCCTTCGCATGAATATGCATTACACAAGTCTCCCTCATATACAGCACTTAGCCATTGGCATCCGTGCTAAACTTGCGACCTATGGTCAGACCTTTGCTTGATCCGATCCTGCTGTGGTGAAGATATATTTACAAAATTTTTCATTTGGCAAGTGCACCGCGCACACCCGACCGCTGCAAAATATAGTTAATGGCGCGTAAAGGAATGAGATTGCTTGATAATTGTCACTCAAAAAAAATTTAATAAAGTTTTCCTACGCTGGATTTTATAACTCTACAGAAATGAAAAATACCGCAATTTCTTAAAAAAACTGGTTAATTTGAATGACTTGATTCGTCCGAGTCGGATATTTCTTATCATGATGTAAAATGCAGATAGGTCAGAAAAATTCATAAATAGCGCAGCAGCTACGGCCCATCATGATAAAGTTTTTTGAAAAATGCCGTTTATGTCTGCCCTACCAAATTTTCATGCGGCTTTATATTTTGCGCTTATATAAAGGCCTAATATGAAGCCCGTCATGAAAGCCGAACCCGAACCAGAACCCGATGAAATGAAAAGGCTAAGGCCCTTTGGCGCAAGACTGGCCTGAAAATACTGATATGCGGGAAAAATAGGTAATGGAGGACGCGGAGGGATTCGAACCCTCGAAGCCCGTAAAGGCTTGTCTCCTTAGCAAGGAGGTGGTTTCAGCCACTCACCCACGCGTCCATACCATCATGCTTTCAATGCGCAGAGCATTATGGAAATGCATATAGCCAGCAAATATATGCTAATCAAGTCATTATAGCGGCCCTATTGCCAAAGGGCGATTGATTGAAAAGCCGTTAACCCTTCATTTACCATGTCGGTTTACCTTTGATGCATGAACAAAGAAACACAACCTCATGCCGATGTGATTGCGGGTAAACCATATTCACCCACATTACACCGCGATTCCGTTCTTGGCCATCATCTGTTCATGGCGCAGCAATCCCCTGCTGCGCAGCATGTGACCAGCCGGAATTTACACATATTATGCACATTATTTGCTTGATTTCTGCTTCATAAGGGAAGGGAATATTATGACCTACCAATTTAACGCATTGCGCCATTTCACTAGGGGCAGCATTGCCCTTACCGGCCTTGCCATCGCAGCACTGACGCTGTCCCCCGTCACCGCAACCAGCGCATTTGCGCAGATTGAATCGGTTGACCCCAATGACCTTATTGATGCCGATCTGGACAATCCGCAAGCCGTGGCCCGCGATGAAGCGCAGGCTGCGCGCAATGCGGTGCAGGACGCTGCAACAGATAATGTTGGCAGCGTAGCCGATAATGCGCCCATTGATGCGGATTTTGATCCCGGTTTTCAAAGCGGCGTTGATATTCCTGTCAATAGCGGCCCAAATACCAATAATGACGATGCACTGCCCGGCCCTGTGCCTGGCGGTATAGATGCCGATGCTCTGCCTGAAAGCCGCGCTGAGTCCGATGGTACTTTTCAGAAAGATGATCTTATCGGCGCTGCAGAGGGCGTATTTGGTAAGGGCGCAAAAGGTTTGGCCGGTCTTATCGAGGATGTTTTGAAGAAACAGGGCCGCCCCAATGGCTATATTGTCGGGCGTGAAGCCGGCGGCGCTTTTGTTGTCGGTCTGCGCTATGGTTCAGGCACATTATATCACGCGGTAGAGGGCGAGCGCCCGGTCTATTGGACAGGACCATCCATTGGTGTGGATGCTGGAGCCAATGCCGCAAACAGCTTTACCCTGGTCTATAATCTTTATGATACAGAAGACCTGTATAAACGCTTTGGCGCAGGTGAGGGTCAGGCCTATCTGGTCGGCGGGTTTAACGCCAGCTATCTGCGCCGCGGCAATGTCGTGCTCATCCCCATCCGCGTAGGATTGGGCGCACGATTGGGCGCCAATATCGGCTATCGCAAATTCAGCAAGAAACAGCGCTGGTTCCCATTTTAAATAAGGGCGACATATTAAAGCAAAACCATCTTAACAGAGTGATGCACCCTTCGGCATCACATGAAGAACCCCGAGGCCTAACGCTTCGGGGTTTTTTGTGTGTAATACATACCTCCCCATATTGGGGAGGTGGCATCTGATGCGTTAGCAGCAGATGACGGAG
>CAZAHS010000170.1:0-5409 GCA_964484855.1 uncultured Sphingomonadaceae bacterium
GTTGTGCGCCGCTCCAAAGGTCACTCGCAATCGGTTATCCGCACGGGCAAACTCGCGGTCAATCTTGATGCAAAAACGGTTGAAGTTGATGGCGCCCGTGTTCACCTGACCGGCAAAGAATATGCCATGCTGGAGCTATTGTCTCTGCGCAAAGGCACCACGCTGACTAAAGAAATGTTCCTGAACCATCTTTATGGCGGCATGGACGAGCCGGAACTCAAGATCATTGACGTCTTTATCTGTAAGCTGCGCAAGAAACTGGCGCTGGCTTGTGATGGCGAAAATTACATCGAAACAGTATGGGGCCGCGGTTATGTTCTGCGTGATCCAAATGCTAGCGAAGAAAGCCAGGCCGCTTAAAAATAGCAGATACAAATTATCAGGGTTGGTTGGTAATGGTCATTCAAAAGGCCGATCATGAAAATGGTCGGCCTTTTTTACTGTGTTTAGAATATCCGCCAGTTCTGTTAGTTGCCATCTATCAAGCAGCGCACGCGTGCTTGCAGGGCGGGCAACACTTCATCAGCAAACCATGGGTTGCGTTTTAGCCAGATATTGTTGCGCGGACTGGGGTGGGGCAGCGGCAATAGGGCTGGCCAGTAATCGCGCCAATTTTGTACTGTTTTTGTCAATGTTTCTTTCGGCCGTTCTGGCATATGCCAGTCCATGGAATATTGGCCTATAACCAGTGTCAGCTTAATATCCATAAGGCTATCAAGCGCGCGCTGTCGCCATTTTATTGCACATTCAGGGCGCGGCGGTAGGTCGCCGCTCTTATTTGTGCCGGGGTAGCAAAAGCCCATGGGCAGGATCGCAAAATTATTGGCGTCGTAAAATTCATGACTGTCTACGCCCAGCCATTGGCGTAGACGGTTGCCAGAGGGATCATCAAAGGGGATGCCTTTTTCATGCGTAATTCGCCCGGGAGCCTGCCCCGCAATCAATATGCGCGAACATTGCCCCAATTGGAATATTGGCTTGGCCCCTAATGGCAAAGGTTCGCACCATTTGCAGGCCAATATGTCACTGGCCAATGCATTAAAAGCAGCCGCTTTGGTGGGAACGCCCTGTATCTTATGTTTATTAGGCACGTTTAGCGGTTGCGTTGGGGCAAGCCGGCAAATGTTATAATGCTCTCTCTGCCATCAGCGCCAATAGATGCCACACCAACAAAATGATCATCAACAATAACACCGGGCAAGGTTAGCTGTGTTGCAGGGGCCGCGACTATCTTGCTGTCAGTCCAATCGCGTGCGTCATTGCGCCGCCAATATACTTTATAGCCATTTGCACCGCTTACCGGTTCCCAGCTTATGGTGGTATCGGTTGATACCGCACCGGCCAAAGATGCCGAGACAGGGGCCGTTGATGCACTGGCCAGTTCCCGTGCCAACGCTATATTCAAACTGGTCACCTTGGCCAGATAATCAAAATCCATCTCGTCAATAGTATCGCCATATTTGCGGCCATTTTCTGTACGCAAATCCTGATGCTGATGGTCATAATTTTCAACGCCCACGGTAAAGCGAATGGCGGGATAGCCAAGTTCCAAAGCAGGCAGATGATCGCCGCCGCGCCGGAAACGGTCAGGGCGGCGCACACCAAAAACCTTTAGCCCGATATCGGCATTGGCCGCTGCAACACGCGCAGCAGATCGCATTAAGGCGCGAGAGGGGCCATCATCCTCGCCGCCGCTGCCGCGTCTTTGCATTGTTTCGGCCAGTGATTCTGATGAGCGGATACCTTCAGAGAAGACACGCACACGATCATCAACCACACGGCCATCCTGACCAACACTGTTGCCAACAATATCATTGTTGAGCAGCGCCCTTACGCGCCAGCCTCGCGCTTTGGCCGTTTCGGCCAACAAGCGGCCACCCCAAAGGCCCTGTTCCTCACCTGATAAGAGTGCGTAAATTATAGTCGGACCGAATTTTTCTTTACTCAAAATTCGTGCAGCTTCCATAACCAGCGCGCTGCCAGACGCATCATCATTAGCGCCCGGCGCATCGCTGGTCGCGTCACTCACATCACTGACCCGGCTATCAATATGCGCGGAGAGGATGATGATGTCATCAGGATCGCCCGTGCCGCGTTGGACGCCCAGCACATCGACAACATTTACGCCCTTTGGCGCGCGCGGTCCATAAAAGCGCCGGTCTAGCCGCTCAACGATAATACAGCCGCCGCATTGGGTGCCGATGCGTTCAAACTCTGAAGCAGCCCAGCGCCGCGCCGCGCCAATGCCGCGTGTTGGATGGTCAGGGTCTGATAATGTGTGGCGAGTGCCAAAGCTGACCAACTTCTCAACCGATGATTTCAGCCGTTCGCTATCAGCAGAGGGGGAATGATGGTCGGCATAGGCGATTGATCCCATGGCCATGCTGACAATCGCAGTGACAGAAAGGGCGGCGGTGCGGGTAAATTTTATCATGACCAAATATTGGCGGAGCGACTGCGCAAAGGCAATAGCAACTTGGCCTTTCTCCCTTAACTGCCACCCCTAATTGGAGGGCTGTGTCTGCACAAACCAGCGCTCGCTGCCCTCTAGCCCGATGGCGGTGAGCCGGTCGGTCAGATAGGCCCCGGTATCTATACCGATACGGTTGCTTTGACTGTCAATATCTTCGCTGATTGTGTGGCCGTGAATAACAAATTTTTCATGGGGCCGGTCATAGCTGATGAAATCTTCCCTGATCCAGCGCAAATCTCTCAATCTTTGCTCTGCCAGCGGCACCTTTGGGCGGATACCGGCATGCACGAAAAGATAGTCGCCAATAATAACCTGATCCTCAAAAGCAGAAAGAAAATCTATATGTTCTGCTGGAAACAGGGTGGGCAGAAGCTCTGCCAATTGGTCAATTTCCATATCGCGGTAACGCGCCAAAGGCACACCATAGCTCAAAATCGTCTCACGCCCACCTATGCGACAGAAAAAGCGGACCATAGACGGGTCACCCTTATGCGCGCCGATCATCACCTCTTCATGATTACCGAGCAAAAAGCGGATATTGTCACGGCTTTTGGAAAGACCCAATAATGTATCAATAACCCCTTTGCTATCGGGGCCGCGATCAACCAAATCACCCAGAAAAACAATATGCGTTTCGGCTGATCCGCGCTGGACATTATCCGCATCAATCTTTGCCAGCAATTGCTCCAGCAGATCCTGCCGCCCATGAATATCACCTATAGCATAGACGCGCTGCCCTGTCGGCACAGCAGGTACGGGCCGTTTACGGCCTTTCTTATCTGAGAATAGAGACTTAATCATAGGATATTACGCTAACAGTCAATCAATTATTATGGGTCTAAACATTGGCAAAGCCATTGCACTAACAGCTATTAAAGCTGCCTTAACCTGCTCTAATAGTGTTTGTCTGTTAGTGCTGCTATAACTTAGCCTTCGACGGTGAATGTCAATCCGGCATTGGCCTCTAAGCGCTCAACCAGCTTAGCCCCCATTAATGATGCTGGAGTGAAAACGCCGCCATCACTATCGGTAACATCGCGCAACAGGCACATTGCAGCTTCTGCAATCATTTTGGATGTCGAGCCATAGCCGGGATCTCTATCACCCTTAACCGATAAAGTGGCGCTTTTGCCATCATCATATTCGGCAAAAAATACCGCGTCATAATAGCCATTGTCCCGCTCTTCCTTGCTTGGTCCTTCGCCCGGTGCAGGGGTTTTGTCGCTGCTGCCAAAGCTGGGATTGGCTGCCATTTGCTTGGCCAGTTCTTCGCCCTTTTCACCCGGGCCAGTCATCACCATTTCGTCATAGACAAAATCCTGACCATAAGCATGGTTTAGCAGCTTGTTGGTGCGGTGGATATTTTTGGTGTTAATCGGCGCCATAACAAAAGGCGCGTTCCAGCTTTGCAGCTTATCATCATATACCGGCTGGTCGCCGCGCGGCTGTTCTGGGCCGGTAAAACCCTCGGCCAGCATGAACGGGTTCATCAATTTTGGGATGAGTGTCGGGTCTTTTGCAGCCGCTTTGGCGACTTCCTTCATAGAGGCAACGGTACCACCAGAGGCAGCGCCGGCCATGCCGCGCATACGGCCCTTGATACGCGGCGCAGGGTTGCCGAATTTTTCCTTACAATGTTCCTGCGTCATATAAACGCCCAGATCAAAGGGAATGGAATCGAAACCGGCCGAGCAGACAATGCGTGCGCCACTCTCTTTTGCAGCGGCATCATTCTTCTCTACTTGGTCCAAAATGAAATTGGGTTCGCCGGCAAGATCGCAATAATCCGTGCCATTGCGCGCACAAGCATCAACCAGAGGCTGGCCATAAAGCACATAGGGCCCGACGGTTGAGATAACCACTTTGGCCGATTTGGTCATCGCATCCAGCGTGTCCGGTTCATTGGTATCTGCAACCATTAACGGTGTATCGGCAGGTGCGCCAATTTCATCGCGTACAGCTTCCAGCTTTTCCTGAGAGCGGCCAGCCATTGCCCATTTGGGGGCATCATCTTTTCCGCCATATTGTTGGGCCAGATATTCCGCGACCAACCGGCCTGTAAAACCTGTTGCACCGTAAACGACAATATCAAATTCGCGATCGGCTTTGTTGCTCATATTCTGGCTCCTAGCTGTAATTTTTATTGCGCTTCATATGCGCTCTTTTGCAGGATTTGCAAGCGAGGCGCGTGGCGCCAACATTGTTGTTACATGCATGACGTTACGGTTATAACGCCATAATATCATATTTTGGCTTAGCTTATTAGCTGGGCCTATAGCTTAGGAAGCGTTACGCCCTTTTGCCCCATATATTTGCCAGCACGGTCTGCATAGCTGACCTCGCAAGGTTCATTGCCCTTTAGGAACAAAAACTGACACGCGCCTTCATTGGCGTAAATTTTGGCGGGTAACGGCGTGGTGTTGGAAAATTCCAGCGTGACATGGCCTTCCCAACCTGGCTCCAGCGGGGTAACATTCACAATGATGCCGCAGCGCGCATAAGTTGACTTGCCAAGGCAGATGACCAGCACATCCTTTGGCACGCGGAAATATTCTACAGTGCGTGCCAGCGCAAAGCTGTTGGGCGGGATGATGCAGCAATCGGTTTTCTTATCAACAAAGCTGGTCGATGCGAAATCCTTAGGGTCAACTATCGCGCTTTCAATATTGGTGAAAATCTTAAATTCATCGGAAACACGGGCATCATAGCCATAGGATGACAGGCCATAGCTGATACAGCCATCGCGTTGCTGACGATCCACAAAGGGTTCAATCATGCCGGTTTCAAGCGCTTTTTCGCGTATCCAGCGGTCCGATAAAATGGCCATTATTGTGGGCTTTCAGGGTGTTGAAGGGGCAAAATCTTGGAAGCGTTTAATTAGGGTCAGGACCTATTAAATTCACGGGTGTGGCGGCAAAATGACGAACATATCGGGC
>CAZAHS010000171.1:0-5400 GCA_964484855.1 uncultured Sphingomonadaceae bacterium
AAAATGTGCGCTGCTCAAGCGGGATCATCCACGCCATGCCGCGCTCATATAATTTTGGCTCCATAGCAATGAAGATGCCAAGAACGCACATGAGGATGAAGCTGGTTACAGCCCCCAATACTGATGTTACCGCCGCAGTTACTTGACCAAGGCTAGAGAGCACCTGACTGCCCAAATCTTTCAAATCACTGGGCGTCGCCATAATGCCGGCGCCTGCGGCCTGTTCGCCCAGAAAGTTTATTTGCTGTTCAACTATGGATTGTAATTTTGCCCATTGTTCGACAATTTGCAGATTGGCAAAAGAGACTATCCAGAACATAAACGCGCCGACAATCATCAGCACCATGATAAGGCGTAGGCTGCGCGGCAAAGGCAGTATTTTTCCTATTAAACGCGTACCACCATCCAGCAGAACAGCAACAATCAGGCCGCCAACTATCAGCAATAATGGCTGCGCTAATATAACAATAAGCGCAAGTGTCGCCGCCATGCCCAGCCATATAGCAGCCTTTTTGGCCTCTTGCTTTAGCAGCGGATCACGCATTTCGGTCGGTCCGGGCTGTTCTTTTTTCGCGGCTGGCTCTGTATTTTGATCTGACATGATGGCTACCAGGCTAAATGCTTTATATGCAGAATATATGGGCGTGGCCGACTATTTGCCAGTGAAAGCCGCTAATTAGCATCTGCTCTTTCTTGTGAAAGCCGTTATTCTGCGTCTTTAGCTTTTGCGCGCAGGGACATGCCGGCGCGCTCTCCGCGCAGAGCACCATACCATGTTAATGGGTTATAAGTGGCACTTTCATCCAGCGAATACATAATAAATTCAGCGCGCCCGCCAATATTTTCCAACCGCACAGCACCGCCCAGTCCCTGTTCTATAAAGGATGCGCGGCTATCTGCACTATGATCGCGATTATCGCCCATTAGGAAAACGTGATTTTCTGGAACTACATAAGGCTGGCCATCATTTGGGTAATTATCATGGTCGCCATAATCGGGATTGGTATCAATTATATTATATTGTACGCCATTGGGCAGGGTTTCGCGCAACATTGGCAGATCAAATACTGTGTCACCATCTTCGTCTGTGCTGGTATATCCGGGCCATTCGCCGCATGATGATGTGCCTTTGGCAAATACGGAGTGACATTTTAACCGAATGCTGGGCTGTACCTCTTGCAGTACTGGCTGACCGTTCAAAATAATCTGGCTGGAACGCACCTCTATAGTATCACCGGGCAAGGCAATGACACGTTTGATATAATCGACTTTGGTTTCCGGATGCGCGATAATAACAATATCGCCATAGGCCGGTGTTTTGCCGAACAGCTTGCCTTCAAATTCCGGCAAAATATGGAAAGAGGCGGATGCCCATGACCAGCCATAAGGGAATTTGCTGACCACCAAGCGGTCACCAATTAGCATATTGGGGACTAGCGAACCGGATGGAATGTAAAAAGGTTTGGCAATAATGCTATGCACACCCAAAACGGCAAGCAGAAGCAGCAATAGCCCGCGAATCTCATGCCACCAATTAATCGGCTCTTCGGTTTTGCTATCGCTTTTTGACATAGATTATATTCGGTGTTTCTCTAAAAAATAGCTGGGTGCGTTAGGCACTTTAGCCTTTATGGTGCTTAAATTATCAATCGGTAAAGATCATTTCGACGGGCAGCGCTTCAATAATCACAAATGCCTGCGCCCATGGATGATCGTCGGTGAGCGTTAGATGAATATGGGCGCGATGCCCCAGCGGGATCATCTTATCAAGCCTTTCTTTAGCGCCGCCGCTAAGTGCCAATGTAGGAGCGCCGGATTTGGCGTTCACAACGCCTATATCACGCATAAACACGCCTTGCTTAAAACCTGTACCAACCGCTTTTGAAAATGCTTCCTTTGCAGCAAAGCGCTTCGCATAAGTGCCCGCTTTGGTGTAGGGACGCCGCGCTGCCTTTGCGCGTTCAATATCGGTAAAGACACGGTTTTCAAAGCGTTCGCCAAAACGTTCTAGCGAATTGCTAATGCGTTCTATATTGCAAAGATCGGAACCCAGCCCGATAATCATCGCACTTCATCCATAAGCGCGCGCATTTTGCTGATTGCGCCCTCCAATCCTGTGAATATTGCTTCTCCGACAAGATAATGGCCGATATTGAGCTCGGCGATTTGCGGGATTGCGGCAATGGGCTGAACATTCTCAAACGTCAAGCCATGCCCCGCATGGGATTCAATGCCATTTTTGGCTGCCAGTGCTGCTGCATCACTGATCTTGCGCAATTCCAATTGCATGGCCTCACGCTCGCCATTCAGAGCCAAATGCGCATAGCGGCCAGTGTGAAACTCCACTACCGGCGCACGCAATTGTATTGCGGCCTCTATCTGGCGCGGCTCAGCTTCTATGAACAGGCTGACTCTAATCCCAGCATCATTAAGGCGCGATATAATGGGCGCTAAATGATTATGCTGACCTGCTGCGTCCAAACCGCCCTCTGTGGTGCGCTCTTCGCGCTTTTCTGGCACAATACAGGCTGCATGCGGATTATGACGCAGTGCTATTTCCAGCATTTCCTCTGTCGCCGCCATCTCCAGATTGAGCGGCAAATGTGTAGCCTGTATGATCCGCTCCAAATCGCCATCGCGAATATGTCGCCGGTCCTCTCGCAAATGGGCGGTGATGCCGTCGCCGCCAACAGCGGATACAATTTGCGCGGCGCGTACAGGATCGGGATGATCGCCGCCTCTTGCATTACGGATCGTCGCTACATGGTCAATATTGACCCCCAGCCTTAGCTTTTTTGGGCTATTATCATTTCGATTTTCTGCCATTAATTGCTCCGGCTGCCGGGCTTGGTTATTGGGGTTTTTGCTAATTCTTCGGGTACTTCGTCATCGGTATAGCTAGGAAAGTTAATCCCAATAAGCGGATAATATGGCACCGGCAGTTCAACACTGCCCGCAGAGCGATCAACCAGCGAAGTTGCGGCAATCACATCTGCGCCTTCCTCTCCAATAGCAGCAATTGCTTCGCGCGAGGAAAGCCCGGTTGTTACAACGTCCTCGACCATTAGCACTTTTTGACCTTTGTTAAGTGCAAAGCCGCGCCGCAGATGGAAAATACCATCTGGCCGTTCTAAAAACATAGCCTCAACACCCAGAGCGCGGCCCGCTTCATGGCCGATAATAACGCCGCCCATTGCAGGCGAGACGACAACATCAATCTCGCTGCGAATTTCTCGCGGCAGCCCGGCAATCATTGCAGTGGCAAGGCGGCTGGCGCGCATTGGGTCCATCAAGACGCGGGCACATTGCAAATAATGTGCGCTATGGCGTCCGGAAGACAATAGAAAATGACCCTCCAACAGCGCTTTTGATGCGCGAAATTCGGCCAAAATGTCTTCTTCGGTCATGAAAATTATCCCTTTACGTTACGTCAGTCACGATTCTGTTTTGCACTTGCGATGAATTTGGCAATGGTTGCGTAAAATTCAATCGCAAAAATCGCCACTTTCTCTTGAGACTATATTCCATTCTGCGTATATAGATTATCAGAGAAGTGCCGTTTTGCTATTGTGCATGGGGGTGTCGCGGCCTAAAGCTGCTGTGACAATATATGGCATTTGAATATTGAGGTTGTAATGCATTTTTTTTCCAAGTCGCACCTTAAGGTGAAGTCGGCCCTTGCTGCCTTTGCTATGGTTTCCGGCACTATTTTGGCAGGCTCTATTATTGGCGCGCCTGCATATGCTCAAGATGCGGTAGAGGCTCCCGCTGTTGCGGCCCCTGTGCTAGAGGCGCCTGAAGTCGCCGCGCCAGAGGCTGATGCTCCTGTTGCCGCTGATGCGCAGGCCACTCCTGCTGCAGGCAGCTATTCACGTATGAAGCCGGAAATTGGCAAAGGTATGCCAACGGACAGCCGCATAAAGCCGTTTGAATCAATCGGCTTTCAGGATCAATATAGCGCGATTGGCCGTCAGGCGGAATCGCTCAATAATATCTTGCTGATTGTAATCACCCTGATTTCAATATTCGTTCTTGCGTTGATGGCGTGGGTGATTGTGCGTTACCGCGCCAAGGCCAACCCGACACCATCAAAAACCACGCATAACAGCTTGGTCGAAATTTTGTGGACGGCCATCCCGGCTTTGATTTTGGTCTTTCTTGCTATTCCGTCCATTGGCTTGCTTTCCAAGCAATATGAAACAGCGCCTGCTGGTGCAGTGACGGTTAAGGTTACTGGCTATCAATGGTATTGGGGTTATACCTATCAAGATAATGGCGGGTTTGAGGTTGTTTCCAACATGTTGGACAAGGACGAGGCCGCAGCAAATGGTGAGCCTTTTCAGCTTGCAGTTGATAACCGTATGGTTGTGCCTGCTGGCGAGCCTATCCGCATCATCACGACTGGTGCGGATGTTATCCATAGTTTTGCCGTGCCGTCATTATGGTTTAAAATGGACACGGTGCCTGGCCGGTTAAATGAAAAGATGATGATTATTGACGAGCCTGGCGTATATTATGGCCAATGTTCAGAGCTTTGCGGCGCGCGTCACGGCTTTATGCCAATCGCTATTGAAGCATTGCCGCGCGAAAAGTTTGAGCAATGGGTGTTGGCGCAGGGTGGCAGTGTTGGGGACGATGCCACTGTTAAGGCTGAGCCTGCTGAAAAAGAAGAAGCCGCGCAGACTGCGGCAAATGATAATGCTGTATTGGCAGCGCGATAATATTTAGGAACAAAGCAAGATGACAACTATTGCTGCAACCGCTGGTGACATTCACGATCATGCGCATGAGCATGATGACAAGCCGGGATTTTTTGCCCGCTGGTTTCTGTCAACCAACCATAAAGACATTGGTACACTCTATCTGATCTTCGCTATTATCGCGGGTATTATCGGCGGCGCTATTTCGGGTATGATGCGCGTTGAGCTGGCTGAGCCTGGTGTGCAATATCTTGGTCAATGGGCCGCATATCTGCAAGGCAGCGAAGCTACGCCGGATGAGGCTTATCACCTTTGGAATGTGCTGATTACCGCGCATGGCCTTATCATGGTTTTCTTCATGGTTATGCCAGCGATGATTGGCGGCTTTGGTAACTGGTTTGTGCCGCTGATGATTGGTGCGCCCGATATGGCGTTTCCGCGCATGAACAATGTCAGCTTCTGGCTGCTGGTCCCTGCTTTTCTTCTCCTTTTGGGCTCAACCTTGGTCCCGGGTGGTAGCGGTCTTGGCGCTGGTACAGGTTGGACGGTTTATGCGCCGCTTTCAACCAATGGTTCTGTTGGTCCTGCGGTTGATATGGCGATTTTGTCGCTTCACCTTGCGGGTGCTTCATCTATTTTGGGTGCGGTTAACTTCATCACCACTATTTTAAACATGCGCGCGCCGGGCATGACGCTCAAC
>CAZAHS010000172.1:0-5323 GCA_964484855.1 uncultured Sphingomonadaceae bacterium
CAAGCGCATCCTCAATCGCGTCAAAACAGCGATTGGCAAAGCCGCATTCTTCCGGTCCGTGCATTTTGGGCTTCACAATATAGATAGAGCCATCGCGGCTATTGCCAAATTGCCCCAGCCCGCGCACATCATGGCTGCTGATTGTAGCGGTAAACCAGCCATCGAGCAGGCCCTCCGGTGTCTCGCTGCCATCTGGCAACAGCACCGCCGGATTGGTCATTAAATGGCCAACATTGCGCACAAATAACAGGCTGCGCCCGGGCAAGGAAAATGCATCGCCCTGCAAATCGTTATAATGGCGATCATCGTTCAGCCTGCGGTACATAGTCTGCCCGCCTTTTTCAAAAGCAGATGACAAATCGCCGCGGATTAAGCCGAGCCAATTGCTATAGGCCAGCAGCTTATCCTCACCATCGACCGCCGCAACCGAATCTTCCATATCCACAATGGTGGTCAGCGCCGCCTCAAGATGCACATCGGCAATATGCGCCGGATCGTTTTTGCCAATTTGGTGTTCAGCATCAATCACGACCTCAATATGCAGGCCATTATTTTGGAACAGATAATTTTCGCCGCGCCGTCCAACCAGCGCATCAGCATTGACCAGCGGCAATTCTCCGCCCTGCCAATCCGTCCATGACTGCCCTTGCAGCGGCAGCACTTCATCCAGAAATTCGCGCACCCGCTTTATGACCGCCGCCCCGCGCGCTTCATCATAGCCGCCTGGCTTTGCTGGCGACGCATCTAGCGCATCTGTGCCATAAAATGCGTCATAAAGGCTGCCCCAGCGGGCATTCGCGGCATTCAGCACAAAGCGATCATTAAGCGATGGCACCACCAATTGCGGCCCCGCCAGCCGCGCAATCTCTGCGTCGACATTTTCGGTTGTGATGGCAAATGGCGCAGGCTCCTCGGCCAGATAGCCAATTTCTTTCAGCATTGCCTGATAAGCCGTCTGATCGGCTATCGGTCCGGGATGGGCCATATGCCAAGCATCTAGCTTTGCCTGTATCACTGCGCGCTTTTCCAGCAGAAGAGCATTTTCAGGGGCAAATTTATTCAAAAAAGCGGATAGAGCCGCCCAATAGCTTTCCGCCGCTATATCAAGCGGTGGCAGCACTTTTTCTTCAAAAAACTGGGCTAAGGGCGCATAGATTTTCAGATCTGCACGCTGAGTATATTGGGCTTTCTCGTCTGTCATATCGGCTCCCGATCCACTGAAGTTTGGGGTGTTTGTGGCGCTATTTTTTTCCGGGGGAGGAGATAGTTTGCACAGCCTAAATAGTCATCACATGCGATAAGTAAATATAGGATTGTGATATTTAGGCTGTGAAGTGTTTATCTATAGGCCATGTGCGCTAAGGCTTGGCTTTAGCGCGCTCTTTGCGTAAACCATGAACCATGAACCTTATGCGCGCACCGCTTTTAGCGGAAGAAAATCAGGCCCTGCAAACAATTGATCAGGCCGCCATGCTCAAACAAGTGCAAAGCTGGTCAGCGGTCAATAGCGGCACCACCAATCTTTCGGGATTAGCCGAAATGGCGACGCTGTTATCACAGGCTTTTTCGGTATTGCCTGGCAAAATAAGGCTGGTTGACCCCGCGCCAGTCAGCAAAATGACAAAGAGCGGCGAGATTGAGAATATCAAACGCGGGCAGCACCTGCATGTTGCCGTGCGGCCTGATGCAAAATTGCGGCTGCTTTTCACTGGCCATATGGATACTGTATTCCCTGCCGATCATGCGTTTCAAGATCAGGTCTGGCTGGATGACAACACGCTCAATGGTCCAGGTGTGGCCGATATGAAGGGCGGCATAGCGGTCATGCTGGCGGCATTGCAGGCGGTAGAATCTGTTGGCACTGAAATCGGCTATGATATTATGATTAACAGCGATGAAGAGGCCGGTTCTGGATCTTCATCTGCATTAATTGCCGAATTGGCCAAAGATAAAATAGCCGCCCTAACCTATGAGCCTGCTTTACCGGATGGAACATTAGCAGGCGCGCGCGGCGGCTCTGGCAATTTTTCGGTGCATTTTACGGGCAAATCAGCGCATGCTGGGCGCAACCCTGAAGAAGGTCGCAACGCTATTGTTGCTGCATCGGCATTGGCGGTGGCGCTCAAAGCACTGACCCGTGATGGTCTGTCTGTTAATCCAGCAAAAATAGATGGCGGTAGCGCCAATAATGTGGTGCCTGACCATGCGATATTGCATGTTAATTTCCGCCCAAAAACGCTTGAAATAGAGCAATTTGCGCGCAAAGAGCTGGACCGTCTGGTGGCGCATATTGCGGATGAGCATGAGGTTTCAGCGCATATGCATGGAAGTTTTGGCAGGCCGCCCAAAGAGATAGACCCCAAGGCGCAAAAACTGTTCGATCTGGTCAAAAAATGCGGTGCTGATCTGGGGTTAGAGATACATCACCGCGCCACGGGCGGCGTGTGCGATGGCAATAATATCGCAGCATGCGGCATAGCGGTGGTGGACACTATGGGCGTGCGCGGCGGCGCTATTCATTCGGCAGATGAATTTTTGCTCGTTGATAGCCTGTCAGAGCGCGCGCGTCTCTCTGCTCTCACCATATTGCGCATCGCCCAGAAAGGCGGATTATGAGCTTTCGCATCCGCCCAGCGCATCTCGGCGATTTGCAGCCATTATATGAAATGGCAAAGCTCACTGGCGGGGGCTTTACCAACCTCCCCGCCAATAAAGAAGCGTTAGAAAACAAATTAACTGCCTCAGATAATGCCTTTTCCAATACCGGCGATGCGCTGACGGATGAACGCTTTACCATGGTGCTGGAGCATAAGGATAGCGGCGCCATTCGCGGCACATGCCAGCTTTTTACAAAGGTTGGGCAGGTCTGGCCATTTTACTCATATCGCCTC
Organism: uncultured Sphingomonadaceae bacterium; assembly: GCA_964484855.1. Taxonomy (GTDB): domain Bacteria; phylum Pseudomonadota; class Alphaproteobacteria; order Sphingomonadales; family Sphingomonadaceae; genus Alterisphingorhabdus. The sequence goes on from CAZAHS010000172.1 coordinate 2,892, forward strand.
AGCGCATGGACCCAGCATAGTGAGGAACTGGACAAGACGATCCGCACCGAGATTTTGAGCCTTAATACCGATTTGGAAGGCTCTTCAGAAGTTGGCGGGCTGTTCCTCCACCCCAATGAACGCGCAGGCGGTTTGGGGCTATTTTTGGCGCGCAGCCGTTATCTGTTCATCGCCATGCATCGCAGCCGCTTTGCCAATAATGTGCTGGCAGAGTTGCGCGGGGTCATTGATGATGCCGGCGAGTCCGCCTTTTGGAACAATATTGGCGGCAAATTCTTTCATATGAGTTTTGCCGAGGCTGATATGTTCAATGCATTGAAGGGCAATCAATTTATTGCCGATTTAATGCCCAAACACCCCATCTATGTCGATATGCTGGACGAGGCCGCGCGCAAGGTGATTGGCCGCCCCAATGTTAGTGGGCGCGCAGCGATGCGGATGCTGGAAAATGAGGGTTTTGTATATGAAGGCTATGTCGATATTTTCGATGGCGGCCCCTCCATGATGGCGCGCACTGACCGCATTGCATCAATTGAAAATGCTGTGACCCAGCCGATACGCATCGCAAATATTAGAAGCGAGGATAAATCGATAAAAGCGCTTGTCGCCGCTGGTCATTTATCGCAATTTCGCTGTGCCTATGCGCAAATTATTGCCAGCGATGACCATATAATGATGGATGCAGAGGCAGCGGCAATATTGGATGTCTGCGATGACGATCAAGTCACTTATATAGCCCGATAAATCAATTGCTTAACATGAGTATTTCAGCATGGCTGTAACAGAGATTAATTTTGACGGCATTATCGGCCCCAGCCATAATTATGCTGGTCTAAGCCCTGGCAATATCGCCTCTGCAACCAATGCTGGTGAAAGCTCTTATCCGCGTGATGCTGCGCTTCAGGGTATTGCCAAGATGCGGCACAATCTTAATTTGGGTTTGGCACAAGGCTTCTTTTTGCCCCAGCCGCGCCCTGACCATGGCTGGCTAGCCTCTTTAGCGACTATTATGGCGCAGGCTGAAGCGCATATTCAGGCAGCGGCCTTTTCTGCATCATCCATGTGGGCCGCCAATGCTGCAACCGTTACCCCTTCACAAGATAGCGGGGATGGCAAATGCCATTTAACCGTCGCTAATTTGATGACCATGCCGCATCGCAGCCATGAATGGCCGTTCACTTTGAAGCAATTGCAAACCGCTTTTTCCGATAGCAATAAATTTGCAGTACATGGCCCTGTGCCGCCACCTTATGGAGATGAAGGCGCGGCCAATCATATGCGGCTATGTGAAAGCCATGATAAAGCGGGCGTAGAGATTTTTGTTTACGGTAAAACCGGTGGCCCCTTTCCCGCGCGTCAACATATTGAGGCCAGTAAGGCAGTTGCACGGCGGCATAGCCTAAACCCAGATAAGACCCTGTTCATTCAGCAATCAGAGCAGGCCATTGCCGCTGGTGCATTTCATAATGATGTTGTGGCCGTTGCAAATGAGCATGTACTTTTTGTGCATGAACTGGCTTTTGAAGATCCTCAAGCCGCTTATGCCGCCATCCGCAACCTATGCCCATGGGCAGAAATAGTCGAAGTCCCTGCCGCAGCGATTTCACTGGCTGATGCGATATCCAGCTATTTGTTTAATGCGCAATTGGTGACGCTGCCACATGATGATGGCATGGCGCTTATTCTGCCAACAGAGGCGCAGGATAATGCAAATGTCTGGGGCTGGCTTCAACAAATGGTGGCTGGCAATGGCCCCATTCGCAAGATATTGCCGGTAAATGTGCGGCAATCCATGGCCAATGGCGGCGGTCCAGCTTGCCTAAGGTTGCGCGTGGTTGCTGACCCGGCCAATATTGACCAGCGCTTTATGGCCAATCATGATATTCTGGATCGTCTCGAAGCGTTGATAAAGGAATATTGGCCCGTACAAATAGCTCCTGCGGATATCGGGCAAACAGATATATTAGAGAAATGCGAAAAGGCGCACCATGCTTTGGTCGATTTGTTGGACCTGCAAGATTTGACATTGCGCTAGGGGCAAGCCCGTTAAGGCCATCATTATGTGTCGGGATATGTTACAATTTACCAAAAATTTACCATATAAGTTACATAAATCCGCCATTGGCACGATTTATGCTGTGATAATAATATGTTTGAAAAACTCCGTCGCCTTTTCCTGATTAAGACCAAATTTGAAGCGTTTTTGATCATTTATGCACTGGCCCTTGGCGCGGTGGAGCGCGGTAACATATATCTCAACCAATTCCCCGGAACCGGCGGAGGGCTATTATTCCTTTGCTGTACAGGGGCCGTGTTCATGGCGGGCGCAAAAATATTAGACGCCATTGAATATCAACGCGCTTATGGCCCGTCGAATAGCTGAACATAGTATCAAATAAATAGGTAAGTGAAGATGGGGGTTTCTGTTGCCC
>CAZAHS010000173.1:0-3567 GCA_964484855.1 uncultured Sphingomonadaceae bacterium
AAAGATGTATCGCCTCAGGGATGTTCTCATCAGCTCGTGCGCTGCAGAACTGCCATAACTTATCTAGGCGTTGCCTTGCCCGTACTCAAGGCCTTTGCATATGGTGGGCGATATATATCGGCTCATTAATGGCTGTGTATAATATGATATAAAATGCTGCTTACTTTATCTTGACAATATGATTGTAAGCGTATTTAAGAACAACATAACTCATCAAGACCAGCCGAGGGATAGGCCCTTAGACGCTGGGGCAACCGCCAAAAACTGACCGGTTTTTGGAAAGGTGCTAAATCCTGCGATATGTTTCATATCGGAAGATGAGTCGGAACCGATTGCCGGATATCCGATGGTCTTTATCAGGATTTTTTGCCGGGTTATGAATGTGAGTAACCGTAAAGGCGTTTAAGATGGCTATGGCTTTGAAATCCTGTTTTCCGGAACCTAAAACTGAAATCGTGCGCAAAAGTTTCAACGATTTCACTATTGTGCTGCCTGCTGATTTCCAGCTTGAAAGCGGCGATGTTCTCAACACAAAAAGCCTTAAAGTGCGATTGCAAGGTAATCAGGACGGCCCTAAAATTCTATGCCTTGGCGGCATATCGGCCTCACGCATTGTCGCTGATGATGATGCTGGTGAAAAGGGATGGTGGCGCGATTTTGTTGGCTATGGCGCTGCTGTTGATCTTGATAAATTTTGCATTGTCGGTTTTGATTTTCTGCCAGGCAATGACACAGACACGATTACTATAACGACGCGCGATCAAGCGCGCGCGCTGGCCTATGCTCTGTCATCTTTGAACATTGAGCGCGTAGAAAGCTTTATTGGCTGCTCTTATGGCGGCATGGTGGCACTGGCATTTGCCAGCCTTTACCCTGAAAAAACAGGTCAATTATGCGTTATTTCAGCAGCCGATAAGGCGCACCCCGCGGCCATTGCTCAGCGCGGTGTGCAGCGCCGGATACTGGCCTTGGCAGATAGCTGCGGCAAGCCTGAAGAGGGTGTTGCACTGGCGCGTCAATTGGCGATGATAAGCTATCGCAGCGCCGAAGAATTTGATAAGCGTTTTTCAGGACAAGCCGGCCCGCAAAATGGCGATAGCTATGATGTCTGCGAATATTTAATCGCGCGCGGTGAGCAATGCGCCATGTCGCTGCATTGCTATATGGCTTTGTCCGATTCCATTGATCGTCACAATATTGATCCAGCATCAATTGCTGTGCCAACATTGCTGATCGCATCAGATAGCGACCATTTGGTATTCCCAACTGATATGCAGCGGCTGCAATCAGGCTTGAATGCTCCATGTGAATATCATGAAATTTCTTCATTATATGGTCATGATGCCTTTTTGAAAGAGGCTGCTGCTATTGGCCCTGTCCTTGCGCGGCATTTGGAGCAAAGCTGCGCCTAATGGCTGATATATCAGAGCCTAAAGGCAAGAGACAGTCCGCCAGCGCAGAGACAATTTGCGCATCCGCATCAGTGGGGGAAGATGACAGCCATGGCGCTATTTCTTTGCCGGTTTATATGGCTGTCAATTATGCGTGGGATAGTCCGCGTGAAAAGCCCTTGCATGATTATTCGCGCCGCACAAACCCAAGCCGTGATGCACTTGAGCGTATGTTGGCTGAATTGGAAGGGGCGGCAAAAGGCGTAGTTGTTGCATCCGGCATGGCGGCGCTTAATCTGGTGCTTAATCTGGTGAAGCCCGATGATCTGGTTGTTGCACCGCATGATTGTTATGGCGGTACGCACCGGCTTTATACTGCGCGTCATAATCAGGGGCATTGCAAAATGGCCTTTGTCGATCAGACAGACCATGAAGCGCTTGATGAAGTTTTTGCCCAATCGCCAAAGATGGTTATTATCGAAACGCCTAGCAACCCGTTGCTGCGCGTAACAGATATTGCCGATATAGTCACAAGAGCGCGTAAATGCGGGGCTTTGGTTGTTGCAGATAATACATTTCTATCACCTATATTACAGCAGCCTTTGGCGCTTGGCTGCGATATTGTTATCCATTCTACAACCAAATTTATAAATGGGCATAGCGATGTTGTTGGCGGGGCGGTGCTGGCGCGTGATGCTGAATTGGGTGAGGAATTACAATGGTGGGCCAATTGTACAGGGGTTACGGGCGCTGCATTTGATTCGTTTTTAACAATGCGCGGTGCGCGCAGTCTTTCTGCACGTTTGCTCCAGCAACAGGCCAGTGCAGAGCAATTGGTTGCGCATTTGGCGAATGATAATCGTGTGGCAAATTTATTTTATCCCGGTCTGGCGAGCCATAAAGGCCATGATATTGCCAAAGCCCAGCAAAAGGGCTTTGGGGCTCTGTTCAGCGCCGAATTTGCCGATAATGTTGATGTCTATGCTCTTTTGGAAAATCTGGAAATATTCACTATCGCAGAATCCTTAGGCGGATTTGAAAGCTTGGTCTGTCTGCCAGCCTCTATGACCCATGCCGGTATGGCACCGGAGGCGAGGCGCATTGCTGGATTGGGCGATAATCTGGTGCGCTTTGCCATAGGGCTTGAGCATGCTGATGATTTGATGGCTGATGTGCAGCAGGCTTTAGATAAAGCCAGCGGATAACAGCGTTTTTGCCGATCAGCTTTGATTTTCGATACGGTCAGCCATGGCTTCAATACGCTCTGCCAATTGGTCAAGCGCTTTAACCGCATTGGCAATCATAGCCTCTTGCGGAATATTATTCAGCAAATCTGAAGCTTTTTCTTTTTCCGCCAAAGCGCGTTCTTGCTCGGCTGCGGCTTGTTTGGCGGTTTCTAAAGCTGCTTCAGCTTTGGCCAGTTTTTTTGCTGTTTTGTCTGCCTGCGCCAGCGCTTTTTCATTATCTTTGGCGTTTGCATGGGCTTCATTTAAAGCATCAGCCAGCAATAACCCGCCAAATAGCAAACCCCGTATTTCAGTTACCGGCTTGCCATTAGTGGCCTCACTGATTTTTGCATCGAGCGTTTTTGCCAAAGAAAGCGCGTGGTCCTGTTCACCATCGCCGCACGTAATAGGGTAATTTCTGCCCGCTATTTTTAGGGTGACATCAGCCATGATTGCTATCATCCGACCCTGTCAGCGCATCAATCTGGCCTATGGCTTTTTCGGCGGCGCTGCGCAGACGCATATAATCCTCATAAAGTGGATTTTCGCTATCATGCATATGCTCTGTCGCCAGACTGTTCTCCAAGCGACTTATGGCCCTTTCCATACGGCCAATAACCAATATAAGATCATCTTGTCCCATATTTTGTTCATAATCTATATATTCATTAAGTCCAATCCCTTCGCGTAAATTGGCCATTTTCTGCGGAATAATAGGTTGATAACTTGACGCTGGACGCTGAGCCTTACAAAGGTTCCTTGATAGTATACGAATCAAATAGGAATGGCTCTCGCCAAAAGTGAAAAACTATGAATTCCAATCAGATAGCTAATATAGCTTCTCAGGCAGAGCTGACCAACGCAGCAAATGCAATCCGCGCCTTGTCTATGGACGCGGTTGAGCAAGCAAAATCCGGCCATCCCGGCATGCCAATGGGCATGGCTGATGT